>JADFXY010000533.1:0-2835 GCA_015233355.1 Deltaproteobacteria bacterium
GGAAGGTTAAACACTTGATAGGTATAACCGAAGCTTATCCCCTTTTTGGCCGTGATCACATCTCCTTGATTAACAATCTTATAATTGCTCACTACAGCGGCTTTGGTCCCTTTACCTTCTTCGTCTTTGATCTCCTGGCTATCGCCCAGGGTAAAGATACCGAAGTTGCGGATTTCTATCTCTAAAGATTGTTGTGCACAGACCGGTAGAACGGGCAAACAGAAAAGTAACACGGTTAAAAAACAGACCTTTTTCACAAGACACCTCACCTTGAACAATAACGAGTTTACTGGTTGTTAGTTTCTTATTGATTAACCAGGGGTTACGTCTATCCGGGCAGCCCGGTAGCCCCTAAAGCACTCCCGGTGTTAGCGGAGGTTTTCTGCGATGTGTGCGACCATCCGAAAAATCATCGGCTCCAAAATAATACGAGGCATAAATACCAAGCCTCGGGCTATCAGGTCGTCGGTTAGTTCGATGGCGCTCTGTTGAACGTTGCCGGTTTTCCTGAAGGAGTCTTCTATGGCCACGCGGAAATCGCCGGCCGAGTCAATGGACCGATCAAGGTAGGTCAGGCCGTCCTGTCCGGTCATGGCCCCAAAGTGCTCGGCTAAAAAAATCTCCACCGGAAACTGCTTCATTCTCTGAAGTGATTCCTGATACTGGGTATAGTTTGAAGTGCCGGCCGGGAAAATTTTATCTTCAGCGGGAACGCCGCCCCCATCGGAGCCGAATAAAGCTTTTTCGACCGGGACCCAGGCCGCGATGGAACATGTGGAGTGGCCCGGCGCGTCCATGATGGTCACGGAAATGTCTCCACCCAGATCAATAATGTCACCTTCTTTGACCGGCCGGTCAACCACCACGCCGTCGAAGGATAAATCCAGCTTTGACGTGGCCTGGACATCGCCGAACTGGGCGGTGGCCATCTTATTAAAATTACTGATGCCGACCACCGCCTTAGGCGCCATCAAGATACTCTGAGCCGGATATGACGCCCAAATGGACATCTGCGGCCAGCGACGTTTGAAAAACGGAACAGCCCCGCAATGGTCAAAATGAGCATGCAAAATCAACAGATGCTTGATTCGGCTTTCATCTATTCTGAACGTGGAGAACTGGTCGAGTACGGCCGGCACAATATAGGCCATGCCGCCGCCAATAAGCATATCTTCGTTGTCGCCCCGGAGAAGATAGATGCACGATTCATTCCGTCCCAAAAGCAGAATTCGTTCGGTAACCCAGCCCGGTTCTTTGATCCACATTCTATGACCCTTTCGACTCTTGGGTGGTATCGCCTTATTAATACTTGAGCTTGTTCGGATCCTGGCAGACCGGAAGGAAGCCCCGGTCACCTTTCGGCTTCCAGACCCGTCGTCTGAGACTAGTGAAGGATAGAAACACTATCTCACTTCGATTAAGTTGTAAAGTCAAAAAGTAATTTTACTCAGGGCAACCGAATGAACTTTTATTAGAAATGATCAAGTCTAAATAGCCCGAAAGGGTGACGCGTGTTGGACCGGTTAAATTCGGTCGCGTCGGGATAAATCTACTGGGATAGGTGCCAACTTTCCAGATGACGTTCCAGGCTGGAGATTTCTGCGGCGATTTTGTCTATCTGGGTTGGGCCTGGGTCAGCCTGGGCGGCATCAACGATTATTCTTAACCTCTGAGTGTCTTCCCGCAACCGGAGCAACCGTTCATTCAGTCCGTCTATCATAAGGTTGATTTCGTCTTGTTGCTTGATCAGGTAATCGTGCTGTCGGATTTTGACCTTCCGGCTTAAATCCCCATTGGCTATTCGATTGAAAGCCTTGGTAAAATTGAAAATAGGACCACAAATCCGATGAGTCACGAGAATTATGTGGATCGAAATGGCCAGGCCCAGGAACAGCAAGGCGGGAACCAGCTTCTGAGTCAGAGAAATCAATTCGCTGGCGGAGCGGTATTGAACTGCTGAATCTGACGAAAAAACCATGTTATAGGCTAAGGGAATAAACACCAACCCCAGTTCAATGATCACCACGGAAAATATATAGATCATCACCACCAGTACGATCCTAAGCTGGAGTTCACGATCTATCAGGTAATTTTTGATGCTTCTCCGGCAGTCTCGTTTCACTGGGCGTATCCTTAAGCAGTCTATTCGGTGATGGTGCCGTCATCGACAACGGTGTAATAGGTTTTTCTTCCTTTAATGTGTCGGGCGGCCGCAGAGAAGGGTGAAACGGATGTGACCGTAATGGTTACTCCCGTTGAAACGTTAAAGCCATCTAAGAAAATAGTTGAGGGGATGGAAGAAACGCCGCTGATGACTGACCCCGCATTTCCCAGGTAGCCATCATTATTCGAAATGTAGTCGGCCTGAGCTTGAATAAAAAGGTTTAGATCATGCTTGGCCGTAACATCATAGGCCAGAGATTGATAATGATAAACCCAAAAGATGGAGATGGTGCCTAGAATTGACAGGATAGCCGCAACCACTATCAACTCAACCAGGGTCATCCCCTTTGGGAAACCGTCCCGGATCAGCTCGGCCCTGGTTTGATCTGATGGACAGGGAGGCCCGGCCGTTTTAACGTGACCGGTGAATGGCTGGGTTAAGCCTTTATACATAAGACCACCAGGTTGCATAGTCAGGGTGATGGCCGGGCCGTTTCACGCCCACAGGACGCAATAGTTAAGAGGACGCGGTGATTAGAAAATCTTTTTGGCCTACCTGGTAAAATTCGGTGATCCCGCCTGCGCCGGGCTTTAACATAATGCTGCACTTCAGCCCGTGGCCAATCGGTCATGGTTTCGGGTTCTCCTTGCTGGATATTTTAAAACATACCG
>JADFXY010000534.1:0-2793 GCA_015233355.1 Deltaproteobacteria bacterium
CTGATCCAATGTTTAACTTGACTGTTTGCTCGGTCCCGACATTGGGGCCGATTTGAAGGGTAAGACTACGGTCCACCACATGCAAGGTGGAGGATACCGGGTTGGTGTTGGCAGTGAAATCAAATTTACCGGTCTGGGCATTCCAGGAAGTGGTCACGTCAACCGTAGGGTTAAATTTGAAACTAACGCCCGGGATCAGGTCAGCCGCTTGGGGTGATGATACCCTCCTAGCGCCGAGTAACTCTCCGGTGTGGGCATTTTGAATCTGAATATAATAGGGATCCTTTCCCGTGGCATCAATGGGTTTTTGAATTTCAGCAAAACCGAAAGCCTTGAGGACGTTGTCGTCCGCAGCGAAAACTATTTGACCATCGGGTCCAGCCCAAGGCGATCTAACGAGCAAGGTCCCATCCACCGCCGCGTCACCCATGGCCTGGCGATACGTTCCTTCCGCCGTGTTGGTGATGTAATCAGCCACATGCTGGTACACTGTATTTTGAGCGGAAGGAGCTCCATCTATTTGCAGTCCCAAGCCCCGGTTGTTCACAGAAGATGTGACCGCCGAGACAATCATATTCTGTAAGTCATTTAGAGTTGTCGCCTTATCAAAGTGAATAGTGGCGTTGTGACCATTGGCGTATATTGTTATGTCCTTGGGTTGGTCCAGGATGCCACTGAATTGAGCAATTTCTCCCAACGAATTAGAACCCTTAGCCAGATAACTCAAATCGCCTACTTTGGTCACGTCAATAGTGAAGTTTCCCGCGTTGCCGGCTACTGCGGCGGCAGAAGAAAAATTTAAGCTTATCCCCATCGAGGCCAAAGTTGCATCAGCAGAAACCGTCGTCGTTCCAGAGCCTAAGCCCCAACTTATCGCCGCGCTGTTGAGTCCCCGCCGGTTATAGATATTGGTGGCCAGCGTGTCGGTCCCGACGCCGTTATAGATGGCTAATGAAATTCCATCATTATTTCCCAAGGCATGAGTGTTTAGGTCCAACCCGACGCTGGTCAAGATACTGGCCAAGCCGGCGCCGTCAAAAAGTTGCACTTCCGAGGTAGCCGAGGTTTGCAGACCGACCACTCGACTGATTACGTGAAAATTCTGAGCAGTTGTATCATAAACCACATTAACCAGGTTATCCTGGGCTCCGCTGCCGGCGACAATTGCATTATTCATCGCCGTTTCCAGGTCAGTGGCCAGTTTGGTCATCCCGGTGTTGGACCCGGAATAGACGCCTGAAGGCAGGCTGGCTGTGTAAACACCACTCTGGTTAACGGAAAACACTATCTTGTTGTTTCCTGCACCTGTGAATGCCCCGGCGATGATACCGATGGCGGTCAATGACAGGGTGCCGGAATCCGCTGAGACTATATTTTTGATGGTCATACTTGTCGGTGCCAAAGTGCCGTCGGCCGTAGTGGCGACAAAACTAAGCACATGGCTAGAATCAATCTGGGCCCGAAATCCAATCGCATTGGTTGCCAACCCGCTATTGATCCTATCAAGAATATCATTCTCACCGAAAACTATACTGCTGATACTCGAAGTGCCGGAAAAGACACCCGTGCTGCTGATAACATTCTTCCAGGCGTCAAAAGAAATCGTGGCCGAATGGCCATTGCCGAAGATGTCAAAACTCATGGTTGTGGCCGAGGAATCAAAGTTGCCGACGTTATTCGTCGCGGTTATTCTGAACAAATTAGCTAACTCACTATTTTGAGACCCGGTCAAGACACTACTGACGGCCAGTATCCCGCCGCCTATTCCCAGCGAGTCAGTCATTGAACCGCAGACTACAACATTGTAGGCCACGGCCGCGTTGGCTGTTAATCTGAGAAAATAGCCACCGGCGGGACCGGCATTAGCCGTCCATCTAACTGTGAACAGACCGGAGGTGGCCGTTTCAATGGCCGTTTCCACCTCTGCGAGACTGTAGGTGCCGGCCTTGAACTTTGCTGTGAGGTCCTGGCCGCCGGCGGAAACTATGAAAGCAGAATCTTGAGCGAAGTAGACTGACTGGGTACTGGTAATATTTGCCACCCCGGCCACAGTGGTATCTGCGGCTGTATTCACCACAGAGGCATTGGCCTGCAAACCGGTGGTAGTAGCGCAAACCGACAAATCCGTCGTTCCAGTGGCTGTGTGCCCCTCAATTTCTGCGGCCTGCCCCTGGAGGAACTTGTAGCTGTAGGACACACTTTTGTTAAGCAGGGTGTCATCAATGCTCATCGAGGCCGTGGACAGCATGTTCCCATTGGTGTTGTTTACGCCAACCCGCATGGAATTCTGATCGGCCGCCACCGGCTTGCTCAGTTGCATGACCTCGCTTTTCCACACATCGTTGGTACCGGTGGCTGAAGCCTGGACTGTAATCCGGTAGTTGCCTTCTTTAACCTGTCCGGTAAGACTGGCGGTCAGGATGTTCGGGCTGTCGGTTGACCAGATGCCGGAACCATCTCCATTTAAGAGTTGCCGAGTGTTAAACTCAGTACTCTGTGAGATCCGGTCGATTTCTTGTTTTAGCTGATCCACTTCACTCTGAACTTGCACCCGGTCCGCAGCCGTCAAAGTGCCGTTGGCCGCTTGGAGGGCCAGTTCCCGCATCCGTTGAAGCATGGACTGGGTTTCATTCATCGCCCCTTCAGCCAATTGCATCATCGAGATACCGTCTTGAGCGTTCATGGAAGCCCGGTTAAGGCCGTTGATCTGGGTTTGGAAACGCTCGGAAATGGCCAGACCCGAAGGGTCGTCAGCAGCGGAATTGATGCGGAGACCTGTCGATAGTCGGCCAA
>JADFXY010000535.1:0-1885 GCA_015233355.1 Deltaproteobacteria bacterium
CAATTCCACATCCAACTTTCCCAGAGACAGAGGGATCAGCGCCCCGTGGATTTGGTGAAAATGTTCGGTCAATTTATTAACTTTATCAGTTAGTTGGCCTAGTTCATCGGCTAGGCCGGCTTCGTCTTCGATCGGTTTGGGGACCTTGCCTTGCAGCAAAGCCTGGACCGCGTCCGTAAGACGTTTAACTCGCGCCTTTTCCTCTTCCGTCACGCGAAACTCCTTACTCTGTAATTCATTGGTGAAGATGACACCGGGGCCAAGTTCGATTATCTGGAGCCTAAGGTCAGGATGATGGTCATGGACGTCCACCTTTTTATTCTCGATCAAATTCGGTTTGAATGTATGCGTCGGCTGGATTGGATCACAGGTTTTGCCGGTGAACAGTACCCTTTAGTGACGCTGGTCCTGGAGTGCGATTCGATCAAGCCGGGTTTCCAGCCGTTTTTTCCAGACTTAAAGTCTACCCACCCCAAGTACGAAGACTTTATGCGACTGGGCAAGATGGATGGGGAGTCGGTCCTGCGCCGGGAAATCCCCAGGGCCATTGAAACCTTTCTGGCGCGTCTCAAGTGACCCGGTTAAATCATCAGCCGACCTTTTCATTCCATCTCAGCCTGGTGAGAGGCGGCCAGCCTTTTCAATTGTTTCTTCATTTTGTGTCCGTCTTTTAACACCTTGAGCCCGAGTTCATAAACTTTTTGACCGTTCTTGTCTTTGCCCTGATTATACCAGTCAATGGTGGTTTCTATGATCGTCCCGCCGCCTTCAGGAGCGGCCATCCCCAATTCGATGGTCACGGTGTCTGAGCCAAGGGCATTAGTGGCTAGATGGGTCCCGTCCACAATAATTTGCTTCACCAGCAGGTAAACACCATGGGCTGAGAAGTTGGCTACTCGGGCCGGGGCAAAGCTGGTTAACGGGCGATTGTTGCTTTTATCGAACAAACGGACGTGGACCGGTATGTCAAACTTGATTTGTTTGAAGGATCGGCTTTCTAAGCCTGGTGAAAAAAAAGGTGGCACCATTATGACTTCCCTGTGCTGGGTCTATAATTCAAATCGGTTAATTAAACGAAGGTGGCTGTTCGGCAAAGATGATCAGGCAAATCCGCGTAGAAAAGCCGCAACGTTTTTGCCCAGGTCTTCCAAATAGTATCCACCTTCAAGCAGGGCGAACCGGTGACCGGAGCAATGGGTGTTGGCCGCTTCCTTGACCAGGCGAGCAACTGTGGCATAGTCTTCGATATTAAGAATGCCGCCCCAGTCCTTGGCGTAAGTGTCGAATCCGGCTGAGACAGCCACCAAATCCGTAGCCTGGATGCCGTTCAGTCCCCGGGCGACTTCGTCAAGATATTCCTGCCGTTCACGCGCCTCGACGTTAAACACCGTGACATCTTCCCGGCCTTGGAAAAAATTGTCTGTCCCGTCGCCGAAATGAAGATCTATGTCCAGGATAAAGGCCCGGTTAATCCGTCCTATCCGGATCAGCTTCTCCACGGCAATGGCCACGTTGTTGAAAAAGCAGAAACCCCAGTGATTGCTTGGGCCGGCATGATGTCCAGGGGGCCGCAGCAAACCAAAGGCGGATTCTCCGGCCAGAGCCAGGTCGGCCGCGGTCAGCGCCCCACCGGCAGCCATGGCAGCCACTTGATAAAGGAGTTTATCCCGTTTCACATCCTCCACCAGGCTGGGACTATGGACCAACAAAATATCCTCATCTGTGGCCGCTTCGGGCGTGACAAAAGGCTGGTAAGCCACTAGCTCGTCTAAGATGGGCCGGAGTCTGGCCGGTCTTTCTACGCTGGCGGTACGGTAATTCTCCATGTAGAGAGGGTGATAAATTACGCGGGGCAGTTTCGTTTCCATAGTTTCCTTTTGTCATC
>JADFXY010000535.1:1980-2788 GCA_015233355.1 Deltaproteobacteria bacterium
TGATCATCTTCGGATGTGATAAGATTCCTCACATTCGTTCGGAATGACAAATTTACATCGTCATTCCAGATGGTCCACTTCTCTGTCATTTCGAGCGAAGCGAGAAATCTTAACGTCGCACCTTTAATTCAACAGCATTGAGGGACGCAGTGGGGTGAAAACCCGAACAATTGGAAAAAGACCCAATGGATTTACGGATAAACGTATCTTTGGCGATTTTGCATTATGTTACGGGGCGATGGCTCCAGTCAGGAAGATATTTCTGATTTTCATTCTTTAGCCTCTCGGCAACGCCCCTATCTTTGACCCATACCGGTACTTTCAGCGACCTATTTGTCTGCGCAGGCGAACAGCGGCGAGACGAGATGTTCTATTTGCTGATGGATCCAGGCCGGTTCCTGGAGTTTGGCCCGATGGAAAAGGTCGGTCAGTTGGGCTGCCAGGTCAGCCGCCCTGGTATGACCGATTTTTCGGGCCTGATCAATTATGGTCCAATCGTTGGTTTCCCTGAACTGCCTGTACGCGGCAAAAATTTCGCGAAAAATCATCTTAGGAAATCCGAAGATAAAGGCCACGTAGAATCCCAAGGAGCCTTTTTTTTGCTGGGTGATGATATAACTAAGCCGTCCCTGTTCCGAGGTGTCAGCCAGAAGATCCTTAATCCCCCTGGCCAGTTTTTCCAGGTTGGTCTGGGGGTTTTCGGAAATGATTTGACGCCAGATATCCCGGTCAAACGTGTTGTCGGTCAATTCGCCCAATTCATGGCGGAGATAGGCGTCCATCTCCTGGGCCACCAGTGCCGGTAACC
>JADFXY010000536.1:0-2778 GCA_015233355.1 Deltaproteobacteria bacterium
TGCTGGTGCTTATTATGCCTTGAAGACAACCGGCAGCAAGCAACCTGAAACATGCAACGAGTAACTGGAGAATACATGAAAGTCAAAGATATCGCCGCAGGAATAAAACCTGTTGATCGGACCTGGATTGAAAAAGCTAAAGAACGAACCGCCCAGTTGGTCATGCCCCCTCGGGCGTTAGGCCGGCTTCATGATATTTCGGAACAAATTTGCGGTATTCAGCAAACGTTGACTCCTTCTGTGGAACGGAAGGCCTGCCTGGTTATGGCCGGAGACCACGGGGTGGCCGCGGCCGGAGTCAGCGCCTTTCCCCAGGAAGTGACGGGAGAAATGGTTAAGACTTTTCTGCGCGGCGGCGCCGGAATCAATGCTCTGGCCCGGCACGCCGGAGCCGAGGTGGCGGTGGTGGACATGGGGATCATTCCGGCCCTGGATCCGGCGGCCCTGGTGGGTGGAGAAAAACTCTTGGTCCGAAAAGTCGCCGCGGGAACCCGAAACATGGTCACCGGCCCGGCCATGACCAGAGATCAGGCCGAGCAAGCGATTCTAACCGGATTTGAATTGGCTTCCGGGCTCTTTGACCGCGGGGTGCAACTCTTAGGGACTGGTGACATGGGCATCGCCAACACCACTCCATCCGCCGCCATCGGGCTGGTCTGCACGGGAGTGAGCATCGAAGAAATGACTGGACGGGGTACGGGTATTGACGATCAGGGTTTGGCCCGGAAACAGGCAGCCATTAGAGGGGCGCTGGAGATTAACCGGCCCGACCCCAACGACGGCTTAGATATTCTGGCCAAGGTAGGCGGCTTTGAGATCGGAGGTATCGCCGGATGTATTCTGGCCGGGGCCTATCATGGCCGCGGGGTGGTGATCGATGGTTTTATCTCCACCGCCGGAGCCCTGATTGCCCGGGCTATTTGTCCTGCGGTGACGGATTACTTGTTTTCCGGGCATTGTTCGGAGGAGTCGGGACACCGGGCCATGCTGCGACACCTGGGTCTGGCGCCCATCTTGGATTTGGGCATGAGACTCGGCGAGGGTACCGGCGCGGCCTTGGCTATGGGGATTATAGAGGCCGCGGTAAAGGCTTTTCGGGAAGTCCTGACTTTTGCTGAAGCCGGCGTATCCGAGAAGGAGGGCTGATGAAGGGATTGCGTGGCGCTTTGGGCTTTTTCACGATCCTGCCGGGATGCGGGGGGAGCGGGTGGCAGGGGGCTAAAATGCTCCCCTGGTTCCCCGTGGTGGGGCTGATTCTGGGGGTGATTTATGCTCTGGCGGATGCGCTGTTTGGTTTGATATTCCCGCCGGCTCTTCAGGCCGCGCTGGTGGTTCTGATGATGACCGTTTTGACCGGTGGCCTGCATTTAGATGGCCTGGCTGATGCGGCGGATGGATTGTTGAGCCACCGGACCCGTGAAGATGCGCTGCGGATCATGAAGGATAGCCGCATCGGCACCTGGGGTGTGCTGGCCTTGATATTTGTCTTGGGCCTGAAAACTTTGGCCCTGGCCCAGGTCATGGTCGGGCCGAGATACCTGATTCTGATTTTGGTGCCGGCTTATGGCCGCCTGGCTATGCTGGCCGGAATCGGGGTCTTACCCTATGGCCGGGGCGAGGAGGGATTGGCCCATTCGATTTTTGGTGATTCGGAAAGGATTCCTTTTAGTCCCGGCGGCCTGGGCGTGCTGGCCGGTTCCCTGGTGTTGGGGTGGCCGGGGGCATTGTTCATCAACGTTACCTTCTTCGCGACATTAATTTTTATCCTGTTTTGGTATCGGCACCGGTTGGGCGCGATAACCGGCGACATGTTGGGGGCGTTGGGAGAAATTATCGAGGCTGTTTTGTTGGTGGCCTTAGCTTTTAAATAATCGGCTCTCACATCTTTCTGTTAGAGAAGGCCCTGGGGCCGGATCACAGCGTTCACTGTTCGGGAGAGTCTGGCTGCGCTTCAAACGGTCCGCAAACGGGCTTCAAGGCGAAGCCGGATTATCCCTGGCCTATAGGGATTGGGTCCTAATGGTGATTATGGGCGATCCGAGTATAATTGTTTCATCGGCATTTCTCCAAGAATTTGGTTTGGGTTGAAGTACATCTTGACTTTTTTGGGGTTTATTGGTAACATGTTACTACTGGAGGTAGATATTATGACTGTCACCAAGGCGATGACCCCAGGACAGAAGATGAGGCAGTATCGGCAACGACTGCGCCTGTCGGGGCTGCGCCCCATTCAAATTTGGGTTCCGGATACCCGGTCACCGGCCCTTGTCGAAGAGCTGCGCCGTCAATCCCTATTGGCCGGTGCCGGCCCTGATGAACAGGCAACGCTTGATTTTTTGGAAGATGCGGCTGATTGGGATGATTGGAAATGAGACGGGGAGATATATTTATCGCCGTTGTTCCAGGAGACTATGGTAAACCCAGGCCGGTTCTCATCGTCCAGAATGATGTGGTCAATGATACCCACGCGAGTGTTGTTATCTGTCCTATATCGAGCCATCTTATCGAAGCACCCCTTTTCAGGCTTTACGTTCTTCCGACATCCGAAAACGGATTAAGCGTACCCTCCCAGATCATGGTTGATAAAATTTCGGCCATAAAGCGGGAACGTCTGCGGGACCAAGTCGGGCGGATTAGCGATGAGCTTCTCATACAGGTAAACCGTTCTCTGGCATTTTGGGTGGGGCTTGGCCTGTAGAATGGAATACCGGCAAATTCCCTTACCTGGCAGGTGATGGGAAATTGCTAAGTTGGGATCACGGAATGGAGGTGGCCGTC
>JADFXY010000537.1:0-2753 GCA_015233355.1 Deltaproteobacteria bacterium
CAATCCGCGCCCAAAAACCCTTATCCTCGAAATCGTCGGAAATTACGATTAAGTCGATATCACTTTCTTCTTTGGGGACGCCATGGGCATAAGAGCCAAAAAGAATCAACTTATTTATCCTGATCTGTCTGGCTTCGAGCGCCTGCCGAAAACGGTCGATAATAATCAGTACTGCTTTCTTATCCATTCCAAGGACTCCTTAGCTTGATCGAGTGTGGCTGAAACAATTGCCGGGGAGTATTCTTTTTCGATTCGGCGAAGATCTTCGGGGTATCTGTTGGCTACGCCGGCCTCGTTCAACTTAACCAAAAAACGACCGATCGTATCAGACGGTTTTAGACCCAGTTTGGTCATTAAATAAATCAAGTTATGGATCCGTGGCGGCGCAGTATTTAGCTTCATCTGATAAAGACCCTTCAGCGCCTTCTCCAAGGACAGTTGGCACATGAAGACTGCATAAAACAGCCTCCCACCCTTGAACATATATTCAGCGGTGCTCAAATCGTAATCAGCCTGGAGGAGCCATTCTTCGGGTCGCGGGGTCAAATGCCGTCCTCATCTCATCGTCTTTAAGGATAACCCTGGATAATCTAATAATAACTTAATATTATTCACGTATTCTCCTTCAACGTTTATTATACCATAGACGGATTGACAAGGCTACTTTTTTCACCCGATCTGATCACATCACCCCACGACAGATTTTGCGGTCGCCGGCCAGTCTGAACCGTGATTAAGCTGATTAAATGAAAGGCTATGATTAAGGCAGAATACCCACGTCTTAGGATGCCGGGTAGCCGAGGGAAAATTCACCTGTAGCGAGGCATGCCTCGCCCCTACCACGACTGATGAATTCCCATAACCATCATAGTCCATCAATCAATCATGGCCATCACAGTTCAGACAATTGGGCGGGTTCCAGGCCAGGCCGCACGTGATCCAACAGCCTCAGTTCACACTCCGGTATCAAATGATTCTATAACTATCAATAAATTTTATAGCTGAAATCGCCCGGCCCGACTCTCCAGCCGGTTATGTCGAGACAAAACAATGCCCGGTTGTGTTGGCATGAATACTGCTGTACTTTAAAGTAACCCTTATCCGCCTTTTCGCGTAACATGATGATATATTAAGTTGTTGCTTAATAAGCCCCTGGCCGCGGCCAAAGTCGGCTATAAAATTATTTTATAGTCCTTCCGGCGCTGCCGACGTTCATCAGGGGGGGCTGTTTGCCCATCCGGCTTTCTGCCGCAAGGAGGTCCAGCTTGGCCAGATCCAGACCTGATAAGCTCAAAGCCCGACCAGCCGGCTTCCGGGACCGCCCCGGCTTCACCATGCTCGAACTTCTGGTCGCCGTCGGCTTGCTCGTCGTGATCATCACCGTGGCGCTTACTTCAATCAACCACGATCTGCCCGAAACGCGACTGAAAGATGCGGCCCGGGATGTCTTTAACAATATCCAGTCGGCCAAATTAGGCGCCATCAAAGACAACAGCAACTATGCCATCATATTTAACACGGCCGGTCAGTCATACAGCGTGGTCTCAGGATGTCTTCAAAACGCCACCGGCGGAACCACCCTTAGAACCGTTAACCTGACCACGGTCTATAAGGGCAGCGTTTTCTACGGCATTAGCGGCCATAGTCAGATATCCGTTTCAGGCACTCCTATGGTTCAAATGACCAACCTGGTGTTCCGTCCCGACGGAACCGTGCTCCAATCCGGGGCCGTCTACCTGGCCAACGTCAAGAATGGGGCTTACGCCGTAATTGTGCCTTCTCTATCCGGAGGGGCAAGCATATTTAGATGGAAGGGAACAGCCTGGGCCAGCTACTAGTCAAGGCCCAACCAGGAAATAGTCCTTACTCGGCGGTGCGAAAATGAATAAAATATCCGACCAGATGATTAAATTGATCAGTAATAAGAATAGGACCGGGTTTTCTTTGGTCGAAGTCCTGATCGCCATGACCCTTTTCTCCATCGCCCTTCTGGGCATTGCTCAAATGCAGATCACCGCCTTCAAGACCAACTCTCAGGCCAATAACATTTCCAGGGCTTCCGTATACGCCTTGGACAAACTCGAGGAACTCCGGGCATTGGGTAGAAATAATTTTGGTGATCTCCAATTGGCCGCGGGCAACCATCCGAACGCAAATGACCCGGCCCAGCCCACCATGACGCCATTCACCCGGACATGGACCATAACGGACAACTACGATACCGGCACGGCCGTGGTTATCTCAAAAAGCATCTCAGTCAGCCTCACGGGCCCCCCTCCGACTCGTACATTGGTCTATACGACGGTGGTGGCTAAATGAGGATATAAAATGAGGGACTACGAGATTCCCAGGGCGTTGCCCCAATGCTGTTGAATTAGCGCAACGACGCCAAGATTTCTCGCTTCGCTCGAAATGACAGGGAAGCTTCGCACCAAAATGACCGAGACGTGAACCATCCAAAATGACGAAGTAAATTTGTCATTCCGAACGAATGTGAGGAATCTTATCACCTCCGAGGATGGTTAAATCGTGCCTTAATTCGACAGCACTGGGGCAATGCCCTGGGAAATACGTGACACACGGTATCGCCGTTTTCTTTGATTGAACAGACTCACCCTTATGATAGGCGGTTGATCATGAGATTAGCCCGGCACAGGAAACAAAGCGGCTTCACATTAATAGAATTGATGGTGGCGTTGGCCTTAACCGGTATCGTGACCGGGGGTATCTACACTGTATATATCACCCAGACG
>JADFXY010000538.1:0-2749 GCA_015233355.1 Deltaproteobacteria bacterium
TGAGTTCGACGAGGCTACAAAACGACAAGGAAACATGGGCTGGAGGGATAAGATGAAAATGAGTCTTAGAGGCAAGATAGTGCTGTCAAGCATGGGACTTATTGCGGCAGTCATGATCGTGGCCACAATTGTCTCGTACTATAATACGCGCCGGATGGTAATGCATACGGTCACCGAAGAAATCAACCAACTTACCGAATCAACGTTAGAACGGATAACTTCATGGGTTGACGACAGGAAAAGAGATGTTGAGGGCTGGAGCGGGAATGAAATATACAAGACCGTTTTGCGGGAAGGAACCGGAGGTACAGCCGGTCGGGCTTTAGCCGATCAGGCGCTGGCCAAGATTACTACGACGCTGAAATATTACGAAGCGACTTGCCTTGCCGGCCTTGACGGAACCGTCGTTGCTTCGTCCAATCCCAGCCTCGTGAATAAACTCAATGTCCTTGACCGCGGGTATTTTAAGGCCGCCCTCCAGGGTCAGGACTATGTGTCCGACATTTTGATCAGTAAAATAACTGGAAAGCCGGTTTTCACGATTTCCAAATCCATCAAAGACCAAGACAAAATAATCGGGGTCGTCTTTGGAGAGGTGGATTTAGGTTATCTTAGTGAAAATTTTATTTCCCGAATCAAGATCGGGCAGACCGGATATCTTTATGTCGTCCAGAAAGACGGCAGCATCATCTCCCACCCCAACAATGATAAGGTCATTAAGCTTAATCTCAATCAATTTGATTGGGGCAAGGACATAATGTCCCATGAGAAGGGAATGATAACCTATAATTATGAGGGAGTCGAAAAAATAGCCGGCTTTCGGACCATTCCCCAATTAGGCTGGGTGGTGGTGGCCGTGGCCCCGACGGTTGAACTGTACGCTCCGGTGCGAAATATTGGTTTGTCCAACTTGGGCATCTCCTTGGGCGGGATATTTATTGGATTACTCTTCATGTTGTTCATCACCAGATCCATTGTCAGGCCGATAAATTCAGTAATCCTGGCTCTGACCGACAGTGCGAAACAGGTGTCGACCTCGGCCGAGGTGATTTCAGGCACCAGCCAGTCTTTGGCGGATGGAGCTTCAACCCAGGCCGCCTCGTTGGAAGAGACGTCGGCTTCAATGGAAGAAATGACCTCTATGACCAGGCGGAATGCCGAAAACGCCGGACAAGCCAACGTGATCATCGATGATTCATCCAAAAGCCTAAAGGAGGCCGACGAGTCGATGAAAAAATTGGTTGTGTCAATGACCAAAATCCTCGACGCCGGCGGTGAAACTCAAAAAATCATCAAAACTATTGACGAAGTGGCCTTCCAGACCAATTTGTTGGCCCTGAACGCGGCGGTGGAAGCCGCGCGAGCGGGTGAAGCCGGCGCCGGTTTTGCCGTGGTGGCGGATGAAGTCCGCAATCTGGCCATCAGGGCCGCCGAGGCGGCCAAGAACACCTCAACAATCATTGAAAATACGATGAAAGAAGTGGCAACCGGCTCAAAGCTGGTGACATTGACCAATGAAGCCTTTCTAAAGGTTCATCAGGACGCCGAGAAGGTCGGAGGATTGGTCGCCGAGATATCGGCCGCGTCCCAAGAGCAGTCACACGGGATTGATCAGATCGGCCGCGCCGTCGGCGACATGGATCAGGTAACTCAAAAACTTGCGGCGGAATCCGAAGAGGCTGCATCGGCTTCGGAAGAAATGAATATGCAAGCGGTCCAGATGAGAACATTTGTCAATGAGTTAAGGGCAGTGGTCACGGGTGTGGCGGAAGTCCATGCCGCGCCCGTGAAATCCGCTCCAGCCCCAGGTAAGGTAAAGCCTGTGTCATTACCGGCTGCGAAAAATAAGAAGATCAGTTCGGGGCGACTCGTTTTCGGTGGAGAACCATTTTAGGATCGTCGGCCGTTGTCTCCGGAGAAATGAATCCGGCCGGCCGCGGATATTCAACCTTAAAGGCATGTTCGTTGCAGTGGAGGTGATCAAAAAGCTTGAACACCCGGCTGGATGATGTCGCCCACTTGATACGTGGCGGTATCTCCTCGCTCGATGGTGATGAGTTCATCGAGCAACCGGCGGATTCCAAGCTTTGCGCTAAAACGTCCAAAGTGGGTGAGTCCGGCATTGCCGGTGAGATTCTTGGCCGTGAATTCGGTTGAAAATTCCTGCATCATTTTGGTGCCTGTGCGACACGATGTCGCTAAAGAAGTTGTCCCCACTAAGTCGGGGACCATTCGTGCTACCGAATGAATCTACGGGCTTGAATAAAGAGCAGCCCGGACAATGTAGCGAAGCACGGAAGTTCTCGTGCGGGGTCTGAATCGTGAGAGGCGGACCCTCCTGGCAACCACAAGCCGGGTTAGCGCTAGATAATCGGTATGGCGAACACATGTGAACCTGCGTTAAAGATCGTAAAAATGACCAGGCGAAAGTGGTTTCCACGCCTGAACCAAAAAGGTAACGGAGGCAGGTAGAACGACTAGGCACTGCGTTCTCGTAGCCAACAAGCTTCCCGGTCAAGAGCAGGCGCCTAACCCGATGTACTTCTTTAGCGGAACGTGGAAACCCCGTATTGCTCCTGGTGTCAACCGGGTAGGCGAGCCGTAAGGTCCGCTCACGGCTGTGCGGGAGTAGGATGTCGGAAAAAGCGAAGGCCGGGCTGTAATGGCTTGGATACGGGTTGAAATATCACCCGGCACGAAAGTGAGCCCACGTCCGACGGGTCTTTCTTCGCAAGAGAGTCTGCCGAAC
>JADFXY010000539.1:0-2743 GCA_015233355.1 Deltaproteobacteria bacterium
ACCCTGGTATCGGCCTCGGCTGCCCGCCAGGCCGCTTCACACCCGGCCAGTCCGCCTCCGATCACGGTGATCTCCGGCAAATTATCATTCATAGATTAGACACCATTCCAAGGATTAAACGTCTCGGTTATCGAGTGATCCAGCCGGGTTTACGGCCGGCCGACCAGGGATACATTTTGCTTCGATTTGATCAACCAATGCCGGACTGGGTGATTAGCCCCTACTCTTTCGGATCATACCTCGTTTTTCCAATTCCCGCAAAGGATATTTGTTTATCAGGTCACGGCAGTCGTGGCCAAAGTCAGGTGCGCCCTTTATCCGGAGGCCCCAAAATGAATGAAGGACCGAGCCAGGCCGGCCCAAGTCCTTCTTCGCTCGCTCTGATGGGCGCACAATAAAAAAGGAGTCAACCGGTCTGGTCAACTCCTGATATTTGCGCGAATATGGAGGCGGCAACCGGATTCGAACCGGTGGATAACGGTTTTGCAGAGTGACAGGAATCATTAACAAAGTAGACCGTAACGAACTATCCTACAAGAATATAAAGAACTTTTGCCGTTGACGTTTTATCTTGGTGTTTGACTTTTTACCGTGTTTTTTGCTATCATGGTAGCAATTTGGTAGCAGAAACGTCGCACCTAACTTATTGATTATTTGTTCGGAGTAAGCGATTTTTTTTCACGATGGTAGCAAAATTTTCGGGGATAGGGCGGCCACCCGGCAAGACACCTTCCCTAGGGTGTCTTCCCCGAAATTCAACTTTTCCAGGGGCCACATTCAGGGGGTGGTGATTATGACCGATTCAGGTGACCAGGTACAATCTGTCAACGGAAAAGCCCAGGCTCTAAAAACTCTTGGTTAATACCGGCCTGGACGAAGCCCAGGGAGGCCCGGTCCGAGAATTCTATCTGGGCATCACATCTCGAGCATTGACGACGGCACCAGACGAGATCAGGGTGGAGCTACACCAGAAGATTGATGAGCTGTGGCCCGGACTACAGTCAATGACATGTAAGGCTATGACATCGAGACGAATGAACCGGTCTACGATCTGGATGCCACCTGTCATGCTCTTGGAGTTGACAGGGTTGAGGCGATCAGGGTCTTGGATAGATGGGGTCATTTAAGAGAAGTCGGCAGCAGTAATCTACACGCGATCCATTGACCACAACATCATGGAAGGCGACAGTGGCCGGGACATCCTCCGGCCGTTTTTATTCTTGCCCGGTGGCCCGCATCATCATTTTTTTAGGGATGATCGTTTTTATAGATCGGTCGTAATGCTCGCTCTTATAGAAATCACAATCCAGACAAGTTGTCATTTCGGTGGCGAATGTTCCTTGAACCTTCCCCCCGCACAATGTTCCGGCCACACGGGCACAGCATTTCCCGTAGTCTGGGTACGCCGGGCAAACTCCAATCTCTTTAACCTTATCGCCACCGGCCTGACGGCCACACTTTTTGAACTCCCAACAGTTCATTATGCCTATCCTTTTCAGATGACTGTCTGTCCTTTGGAATGAATTGATTGAGGCGACAAAAGGCCGGGGCTCTCCTGGCCGTTGTCTGTTTATTAAGCCTATGCCTTGGCCGGGGTCAATTCAGGCACTACCAAGTAAATTGGCATTAATTGGTTGTTCAAGTTGAAGGGGATTATACTCGTATACCGACGGTATACCCGTCTCCTTGGTCTTCTATGGTGCCGATGGTGCCTCCGTCTCTCTGACCAATATGCTCTATGGTGCCTGTAATGCCTGTGATGCCTGTGGTTCCACGTCTGATGATGATATTCATAGCTATACCCTTGGGCGAAACAATCTTGCGGACCAGAAAAAAACAAGAATAACGCAAGAATAATTGGAAATAAGACCAATAGACTTAGCTTTCCGATTCTCTGACTCATATCAAACCTCCGTTAAGGTTAGAAAACTAAACGCTATAGCAAGGTCCGGGCTATCCTGGCCTTTTCTTTTTCTACTCAAAGTTTCTCAAAACCAGGGGAGCGCCCCCCTCTGACCCGATACCATCCAAATGACTATGAACATGGTAATTAATAGAACCATGCTCACTATTTTTATGCCCCAACGGCTATTTTTTTTCTTCATGACGAATCGTATCCCTCTGCTCTTTATAAAAGGTTGGCCCGCTTACAAACTGAAGATGAATCAAGAAGGCGGCCACCAAGGTTGAACTGGCCGGGATCAACCACCGCTGAAATCCAGTTAATCGAGTTTAAACAGCCTGCCAGCACCATGAGTTTGAATGTTTTCTTTGACGCTGGGGGCACAGTGTGAGAGGACGATTTCGGTATTATTAGCGATAGCCTTCGCCCGTAGCACCAAAAGCATACCTAAAGCTGACGCGTCCATGCACTCCACCTTGGCTAATTCCACCACCACTTGCGATGGTAATTTCAGGCTGTCCTTATAAGCCTGGACGAAACTGGAATAAATCGTGTAATCAAACCTGCCGGTTAGGCTTATCGTCAAGGTCTTACCATCATCTGATTGATTTGTTTTCACAGTCATGATGTGTACCTCCGTGTTGAGAGCAAAACAGATTGTGGGCCTATACTTTCGCTAATACAAGCTTTCCGTTTACACTCAATGATCACAAGTATTATCGCCGGTGAAAAAGTAAGCCATTTTGGCCGGTGAAAAAATACACCACCCCGGCCGGTCAAAAGTACCCCACCTTGCCTTTTTTCTTCCTGCCTCTCGATCTTTTTTGACTTCCTTTTTGA
>JADFXY010000053.1:0-16232 GCA_015233355.1 Deltaproteobacteria bacterium
TAACATCCCCGTCCACCATGCCATCGGCACTTCCGCAGCCATCGGTTTTCCCATTGCCTTGGCCGGGACGGCGGGATACATAACCAGCGGCCTGGTGGTACATGATCTGCCATCCGGAAGTCTGGGCTTCATCTACCTCCCGGCCCTGGCCGGTATCGCGGTAGTCAGCATTCTCACCGCCCCGCTGGGAGCCAGGCTGGCCCATCGCTTGCCGGTGTCCATGTTAAAAAAGATATTTGCCTTTTTTTTAATCGGAATAGGCACTAAAATGCTCACCGGAATGTTTTGACACGCGCTGCGTTCCGGCATTTGAGAAAAAAGATACTGCAGAGGCCGTAGCCGCTCCCTTGCGGCCGAGGCTCTTTCAACAGTCAACAGGATAGCCATGATGGGATACTTAATTCTGGGCCTTTTGATTCATACAACCTGTCCAATCTTGATGATTTGGAGTATCAACACCCTGTTTCAATGTGGTATCCCGTACGGTTTCAAAACCTGGTTGGCCGGATTGCTCATCTTGTTAATCATCAGGTTTTATACTAAAAAAATGGTGACGTCTCATGATATCCTTAATGCCTTCCGTGAATACACCGAGGAAGTCGAGGAAAAAGACGAACCGGAAGAAGACGAGAAAGAAACATATTTTAACCCGTATCAGCAGAAAAGACTTGAACAATTGGCGAACCGCCGACCCCGGAGCAGGCGGAAAAAGGGCCAAAAGCCGGACGCAGAATGAATACTCATGAAGGTGGAGACATGACGGACACCGCAGAACTAAGAAGACTGGACCTGGCCCATTTGTGGCACCCATTCACTCAAATGAAACTTTGGCCGGATGAGCCGCCATTGATCATTGACCGGGCCGAAGGGACCTGGTTGATCGACACGGACGGGAACCGTTACTTTGACGGGGTAAGCTCGCTCTGGGTCACCGTCCATGGCCACAACGTGCCGGAAATCAATCAGGCCATTATCCGGCAACTGGGCACCCTGGATCATTCCACTCTTCTGGGCCTGAGCCATCCCCAGGCGATTAAGCTGGCGGCAGAGCTGGCGCGCCTCACTCCACCCGGTTTGAACAAGGTGTTCTATTCAGAAAGCGGTTCCACCGCGGTGGAAATCGCCTTGAAAATGGCCTATCAATACTGGCAGCATCTGGGTCACAAAGAAAAAAAGACCTTTGTTGCTTTGGAGAACGGCTACCATGGCGACACCATCGGGGCAGTCAGTGTCGGCGGGATAGATCTTTTCCATCAGGCTTTTAAGCCTTTTCTGTTTCCGGTCCACCGGTTGCCTCAGCCCCATTGCCGCAGTTGCCGGCTGCTCCTGACTTATCCGGCCTGTGATCTGGCCTGCGCCCGAAAGCTGGAAGACATTTTGCAACAGCATGGACCTGAAATTTGCGCCTTAATCGTGGAACCCAAAGTCCAGGGCGCGGCCGGGATAATCATCCAGCCGGAAGGATACCTGAGTAAACTTGTGGCCATCTGCCGGAAGTACGGGGTCCTGGTCATTGCCGATGAGGTGGCCACCGGCTTCGGCCGCACCGGTCCCATGTTCGCCTGCGAATTGGAGGATGTTCGCCCAGACTTGATGGCCCTGGGCAAGGGCCTGACGGGAGGCGTCCTGCCTCTGTCTGCAACCCTCACCAGCGACCACATCTACCAGCCCTTTCTGGGTGAGTTTGACGAATTCAAGACCTTTTTCCATGGCCATACCTACACTGGAAACCCCATCACCAGCGCCGCGGCCCTGGCCAATCTGGAATTGATGGCCCAACGAAACATCCTGGAGAACGTGCGCGCCCGTGAAGCCCAGCTCACCGCAGGTTTGGTCCGGTTGGCCAAATTACCCCACGTGGTCGAGATCCGGCATCAAGGGCTGATGGCCGGGATTGAACTGGCCAAAGACGCCGGGCGGGACGAGCCATACGATCCGGCCTTGAGAATGGGGCATCGTGTGATCATGGCCTGCCGCCAACACGGGGTGATCATCCGGCCCTTAGGGGACACCATTGTTCTGATGCCGCCGCTGGGCAGCACGGCCGAAGAAATAGATCATTTACTCGAGGCTGTGGAGGCCGGCATATCCGAGGTGACGGGCTGAAACTCTTGGGTTGCTGGTTACTTGTTGCTCGTTGCTGGTTACTCGTTGAAAACAATCAGCAACAGTGTCATTCTTCCAGAGAGGGTAAGTCTTTCTATTTTTGGGCGGGCTTAAAAAAATTCCCCAAAGCATGTTCACGCAAAAAATAAATTCCATCGGAGAAGAAAGCGACCTCGATCATAGTTCCGCCGGAGCGCGGGTCGATCTGGTCAAAGATAAAATTACCGAGGGAAAACGTCCGGCAAGAATGCAGGTCGCATGTGAGTTTTTCCGGACGGTGTGAGTGGGCCCCGAAAATCGTTTCCACACCGCATGCGTGCAAGGCTGCGACAATGGCCTTTTCACGTTCCGCGGGTGGGGAGAATTCATGGCCGAAATGGAGGAAGGCAAAAACAGGTTTGGCTTTCCTTTGCTCCGTCGGCGGATTACCTTTAACCGATTCATTTCTCTTAGAACAACCTGCTCCAAGAATACCTAAATCCGCCGGACTCATAATGCCGTATTTCATTTCTCCGCGGTTATCCACATCCGTAAACGCGGCCAGCCTGAATAGATCAAAATCAGTCATCATTCCATTTTCCAGCACATAAAAATTTTGGCGGATGAGCCGGTCACGCATTTCGGCGTACCCACGGTCACCAAAGTCGTGCGAGTGGTTATTGGCCAGACTCACGGCCATGACATTGAGGTCCTTCAACATGGAAAGAGTTGCGGATTGCTCCATGCAAAGCCGGTACGAGTTTTCCCCGTGCGGACATGCTTCGCGGACAACCCCCTCCAGGTTGACAATCATAGGGCATCCACCGGTGATTTTCAAAGCTTGGGTGATAAAAGACCGACGTTTTTTTTCATCCCGGAATTTTTCCGCCACGAACCGGCCAAAAAAAGTGTCTCCAGCGAAAAAAAACCGCTTCATTCTGGAAGGCGTAAAGTTTTCCGACGAATTCGGCCGAGACGAAACCGCCGCGTCATCTCTTGTGGGAACAAATAATTCCACAAAGTAACTGGTGGTCTCTTTCACCGGTTCGGAGGTATAGTTTTGCGAATTGCCGTGGGCGAGAAAATTGATCCGGGCGCAAAAGAATTGACGCTGGATCCTAAGCTGGAGATATTGGGCGGCCCGAGAGTCGAGGTGGGCCGGTTCGGTCAATCCAAAAACCAGGGCCGGATCTTCAGCACTTAAAATACGTAGAGTTTCCTGATCCCTTGTCTGTGCCTCCCCCATAGGCAGGTAATGCGAGAAGTCCGTGCTTTGAATGATCAGAGTTGCCGGTGACAGGAGGGGAATTAAGCTGTCGAGGAGCGCCTCGCACTCATCCCGGGTCGCGGAATTTTTTACGGCAATCGGCAGCACCGGAGTTTCAGGAAAAAAGAATTTTACGAATGGCAGCAGCGCCTGGACACCGTGTTCGTGGGAGAAGAGATTGGAAAAAGAGACGGCCGGACGTCCAATGGGAGTGTCTCTACCGTTTTCTGCCGACCGGCCACAGTTGGGCCGCACAAGCTGGAGGGCCATGGCCTGGTCGGTTCGGACCAGCCCGAAAACGGTTTCAAAATCGCGCCGGGGCACGGAAAAGGTCTTTCCGCCGCGGTGAAAGTGGTCCGGCGAGATGATCACTATGCGGTCGTATTTCTGGCCGGCGAGATGGGCGAAACCGACGCTGATCAAATCCCTGGCCAAAAGATGGTGCGGAACGGTGAGTCCGGTGATTCTACATGTCGGCGGCGAAGTCTTGTTTTGGGCGGTTTCGATGGCCATACGGAACATGGCTGCATTGGAATAGAAAGAAGGAAAAGGTTGTGTGCCATCATCAGCGTAGGCGCAGGTTAGACAGATTATACCGGTCAAGAAAACCGGGAGGGTTTGAAGAAGAAGTCTTATATAGCCTGAGTTCGACGAATATGCTAATCGATTAGTGTCAAGGGCCATGACTTAATCCGCAGATTACATCGAGTTGCGCAGATTAAAAAAATGAATAACAGCAGTCGGCTGTGGGTCTCTTCCATCTGCGTTCATCTGGGCAATCTGCGGATACCTTTCTGTATTTCAATTAATGAAACTCGTCGAACTCAGGTTATCTTGCCTCCAACCCACGGTACCAAAAATTCTTTTCCGGCAACGTGTTCAAATTTTCGTAAGCCCGCTTTTGCCAATCTCCGTCCGTGTACCGGGTGATGATAGGGCCGGTCAACTCGTAATGGTTGAAAGCCGAACCGATGGTCAACCGCGGCGAGTTTTCGTTTCCAACCAGCACAAGCATGATGTACGGCCGCGCCGTGGCCTCGTAAAGAATTTGTTGTCTCACGGCGTCGGTGTGGATGTCGGCGATCAGCCCGGATCGTTTATCTTTTTCTTCAAGTACTTCGTCTGGATCAAAAGGCTCGGCCATGAAAGACAGGGTTCCCGTGCGAAGCTGTTCATAATCGTCTTCCACAAGCTTCTCTCCCCGTAACTCCTTTTCGGCCAGGCGGGTGTACAGGTCCACCAGCATTTTAAAGCGGGTGAGTCTACCCCATTCTTCGAATTCCTTGGGAAAAAATTTATTCTTTTTGAATCCCGCCGTGGCGTAGTCGATAAGCCACTGGATAGAGTACCAAAATTTCAAATTCGGCTCCACGAACCCCTTCGGCACCGGTGGTAACTGACCCTCTTGGCCGCCGTCACCTAACTCCGCGTAGCTTTGCTTGGCATAAAGGAGGGTGTCATGCTTAAGCTCCGTGTACGAACCGAGGAAGGTTTGAATTTGCTTCACCCCGAAAAGCTTGCTTTGCATATAGATCGGATAACCTTTGCCGTATTCTCCAGAAATCGTTGAAATAGTTTTGAGCCAGGCAGTGCCGAGAGAACCAAACCACTCTTCGGGTCGGACTTTTTTCAAATCCCCGACCACAGCGTCAAGCTTTAAATAAAAGCTATTAAGGTCATTGTCGGAAAATTTTGAGTCTTGTTGCAGGAATTGTCCGGCAAACTTCCGGGCCAGGGTATCGCCGAAGGCCGCCGCGACGAAAAGGGCCGACGGCGTGGAAGGTAATTTTGCATCGCTTTTTTCTTGCCCCGCGGTGAGGCGATTCAATATCCAGGCGTCGAAGTTGAAGCGTTGGCCAAAAATCCGGAAAGCTTTGGTTTGGCGAAGCAGATCATCTTTGGTTTTCGAACTGATTTGCGGATTTATAATCACATCCGCCAAAATTCTGGGCGGGGTCAGCTCGACAAGTCCGGCCTTGATCTTTTCGATCGTGGCCGTGTCGGAGGCACTACGTGGATCCAGTTGTTCCGCACCCAGGGTCTTGACCAGAAAATCCCGCCACACCGGATAAACGATATCGTCCGCTTCGCCGGCATAAAAACCGGTGACTTCCATGATTTTCCGCCAATTGGCCAAAACCGTCGGATCAGCCAAGACGCAGGTCACCAGGAGGGCATCCGTGATGCCGTTATCTTTCCCAAAGAAATAGGAATTTCTCCCAAGGTACATCATGGTCCGGAAGTAGGCTCGAAGTGCGGAACTCTCCCCATAATGGCTCCGCGGCGTAAATTGGGTGTAGTCGGTTTTAAAATCATCCTTATATTGACCAAAAAGAGGCGAGGCGGTTACGGTTTTAGCTTCGTAAATGAGTCTTAGCTCGTCGACGATTTTTTTGCGCGCCTCTTCCGACAGGTCGGAGGCGTACTTGGGAATCCGGGCTATGGCATTCTCGATGGTATCCGACACGTCTGCAGGTTTGGGTAGGGAGCCATCCGGCCCAAGCCGGCTTTGAACTTGTTCGAAAGACGGTTTCTGTAGATTCCAGCTTGCGTTTTCGGCCAGGATCAGCGGCACGGTGAGTTGAGCGGCAATGGTCTCGAAGTGCCTGGATACATCCCCGGTGAAGGTTTTTTTGAGATTCACGGATCTTTGTTGGGCCGCGCTCAAGAAATCACGCAAGGTTTGACCGAGTTCCTTTTTTTCAAGCGCTTTCAAAGAATTTTCAAAAAACTTGTGAAAGGCGTGGAGCACGATGTCCGGCGTGACCAGGCGGGTATTTTCCGGTTTACGCAACATAGGGTCGGAATATCCGCCGATTTGATCGAAGATGGTCAGCATCTCGTCATAATCTTGGGCGCTGACGGTATCATTGAACTTGTTGAACTTCGTGGCGGTAAGCGGGATCAGGAGGAATCTGTTTTGATCCAAGAATTTTTTTTGCGCCGCAGATAATTTCACGCCCAGGAGATTAGTCACGGCCTTGAAATTGGCTGCTTTTTCGGCGGCAAACTTTACTTCCTTGAGTTCCGGAGCAATATTATTCTTTTTCTCCTTAGGCACGGGGGCAAATCGGACGGGGCCGGTGGCCGGTAATTTAAGCTCTGCCGGAGGAGCTGCCAGGGCCGGAATAGCTGTGGCCCCCCAAAGCATCACGCCCAATGCCAAAAACAGACCGAGACTGAGCCGGGATGGGCGCCTCAAAATATACATAGACGCGGTGGGAGAAACAATTCTGAAAAGCAAAAATCCCAGGGTTAAAACCGGCTGTAAGTTTTGCATATTCCCCTCGCGTATGGAGTTTAACTCAATGTGCCGAAAAAAAAGAGCGAGGTAGCATTTGGCCAACCCGCTCTTTTTAGTTTCATCTTATGGTCGGGACGACTGGATTTGAACCAGCGGCCCCCTGCGCCCAAGGCAGGTGCGCTACCAGGCTGCGCCACGTCCCGACGGAGATAGATAGGAGATAGATATAGGTAACGGCGCTCCTTCGGTGAGGAAACCGTCGCCAAATGTGTTGCAGTTTTGTTTAGCACAGGATAAAATGAATGGCAAGTAGATTATTCGAGCTTGACCGGATGAAACCGCCACCGGTAAAAAGAAAAGAGGTGTCCGTCTCTCTTTTATAATATGATTATCTTACAATAACAAACAGATAAATCCAAAAAGGGGACAATCATGGACATGACTACATGGGTCGAGTCAGATCTAAAAACAGAGAAAGAAGCCATGTTATACGACAAGGGAGACGATGGTCTGGTCTCCTGCCGCCTGTGCGGTCACCTGTGCCGGATTAAGCCGTCCAAAAGAGGAAAATGCGGCGTCCGGGAAAATGACCAGGGGACTTTGAGGTCTCTGGTTTATGCCCGGGCCATCGCCCGTCATGTCGATCCCATCGAAAAAAAGCCTATTTTCCATCTGGCCCCCGGCAGTAGATCATATTCCATTGCCACCGTGGGCTGCAACTTCAAGTGTTCCTTTTGTCAAAACGCCGATATCTCGCAACTGCCGATCGATCATCGGACTATTATGGGCGAATCTTTCCCCCCGGACCAGGTTGTCGCCGCCGCTCGAGCAGCCAATTGCCGATCTATCTCCTACACTTATACAGAGCCAACCATATTCTTTGAATACGCCTACGATACCGCCAAGTTAGCTCGGGCCCAAGGGTTGCTCAACGTCTTCGTAACCAATGGCTACATGACTGCCGACGCTTTGGTGACCATTCACCCTTATCTGGACGCGGCCAATGTCGACCTGAAGTCTTTCCGGAACGAGTTTTATAAGGAACAATGCGGGGCCAAATTATCCGTGGTCCTCGACACCCTAAAGATGATGAAAAAACTTGGTATCTGGGTAGAGGTGACCACCCTCCTAGTCACCGGTCTGAATGATTCAGCCGAGGAGATGCAAGACATTGCCGCCTTTTTGATGGATTTGGGGCCGGAGACTCCCTGGCACATTAGCCGGTTTCATCCCACCTACCGCCTGACCGACCGCGGCCCCACACCCGTGGCCGTAATCCAGCGGGCCCGGGACATCGGCCTAAAAGCCGGGCTGCGCTATGTTTACACCGGCAACGTTATAGGCGATAGCGGCGAAAAGACCTATTGTTACAATTGCGGCCACCTGCTTATTGATCGGGTTGGTTACTCCATCGGCAAATATGACGTTGCCGAGGCGCAATGTTCCCGGTGCCGGGCGGAGATTAACGGGATTGAGATGTAGCCGGTTTCAACCCGATTAGGGACAAGAAGCTGCCTCCGGAACTTCCGGTTATAACTCGTCCCGGCCATGGTGTTTTGATATATCTTATCATCTTCAGGTCGCAGGAAACCGCCAGATACTGGGGAGGATTAAAGGTCCCGTCTCCCCGATTGGTCAAGACCGCGACCACACCGTTTAAACCGGCGACGACCAAATCCGCATGCCCCGGGCCGGTAACCCCGGTGATCAGGACTTCACCCGGAGCAAAACCCAGAAAATAATTGACCGGTGCTTTGAAGCCGCCCTGAACATCGGCCAGAAACACCGTCAAACTGGAATCTGACTGGTGGCTGCACACAATGTCGGGTCGGCCATCATTGTTCAGGTCACCCACGGCCAGCGTTGTCGGGATGCGGCCTGGATTTAGCCAGGTCGTGGTAGTTATCCGCCGATTTGAGTCAAAAGATACCACGGCCACCCTGGCCTGCTTTTCGTCGCCCAGGATTAAGTCGGGGCTGGGCCGGCCCAGGTTGGCCACAATTGCCGCGGCCATGGAACTATCTTTAAACTCAATTTGTTGCGGATCAAATGTCCCGTCGCCCTTACCCCAGAAAAAATGAACAACGGGATCACGGTTAACCACCACCGCGTCGATCTTACCGTCCCCATTCAGGTCCCCTGTGGCAATCGCCACCGGATTTAATCCGGCCGGGTAGGATTTCGCCAACTGAGGCAGCCCATCCGGCCCGGCCAGATGCACGGTCATGGTTCCGGCCAACTTGTTCACGGCCAGCAGGTCGGCTCGATTATCGCCATTGAGGTCCGCGACGCTTATGTCCGTGGTCCCCGATTCAGCCGGCAAAGAGGCCAGATACTCGAAGCTTCCGTCGTTACGGCCCCGGTAGTATGATAGTCCGGACTGTTCATAATCGGCTGTAACCAAAGAAATAATTCCTTGCCCATCCAGATCGATTAGGGCTGCGGACTGGGGTTTGTATTTAGTGGCCAGTCTGGTCGGCGCCTGGAACCGGCCCGGCTCCAGCCCTGGAAACAGAGCAAAGGAATCCGACCCGAAGTTGGCCGTGAGCAGGTCCAAGATGCCGTCTCCATTAGTATCAATCGCCGTGGCATAGACTGGTTTCATGGGCGTCGGCACTGTAGTCCGGCGTGGGAAATTGCCTCGGCCGTCGCCAAACAGAATGACCGCCTGATCATCTCCTTGAGCCATGACCAAATCCAAATGGCCGTCCCGGTCAACGTCGGCTAGCTCAACCGAATTGATTTTGTTCAAGGCCGGAATTCCGGAAAAGGGTTCAAATGCGCCGCCACCCAAATTCTTCAGCACCAGCAACTCACTGGAGTACATATTGACCAGGGCAAGGTCAGGCAACCCGTCACCGTTTAAATCTCCGGCGGCAATCATGTTGTACCCCTGGGCTGTGGCCTTGTTCCCGGCCGGTTTCAGCCCTCCGCCCTTTTGGCCCTGAAATATTGAAAGGTATCCTTCAAAAGGATTGGTCGTGATTACACTGGTTAATCCGTCATTATTGATGTCTAAGGCGACCACGCCACTGGTCCCCGCCTTATCGGAAAATTCCGGGCCGGGCTTAAAACCACCGTGGCCGTCTCCAACCAAGACGAGCAATCCGCCTGCTGACCTGGTCACCAGCAAGTCCTTAAGATGGTTACCTGAGACATCAGCCACGGCCAGTCCCTTAGGCGAACCGCCGCATTGAATGGCGGCCGTCTGTTTAAAGCCGCCCTGACCGTCCCCCTTAAGGATGTGTACCACTCCGGTGGACTCATCTCCCACGGCCAGGTCGAGAAGTCCATCTTGGTCAAAATCGGCGCCGGTCATCACCCGAGGTGCCTGTCCTATTTGCATATCCTCTTTTCTTTGCAGGGTGCCATCGGGCTGCCCCAAAAAGACAGACACAATGTTGCCGTATTGGGCCAGGGCAAAGACGCCGATGAGACCGGCCCCGTTCAGGTCGGCCTTAAATATAAAGCTGGGCCGGTGTCCCGCAGAATAGACCAGGCCGGTGTCCAGAAGGGCCGCGTTCGGCCTGGATTCTTTGGTCTCAGTGCCGGAACCGCCACACGCGGCCGGAATCAAGGAGATAAGGGCGACGAAGGCGAATTTAACGGCCGCAGCCACAAATGGTGAAGGCATCATCGGCCGTAATCGTCTAAGCCAGGTATCTCTGGAAATCATGGCAACTCCACATAATCATAAGTTTATTCGGCAAAAAGAACCATTATTTGATTGATTTGTGTTGAGAGAAGCAGTAGTTAAGTTGTGTTATAGTCGACTGGGAATTATAACATGGTGATGTTCAAAATGCCATACTTTCGGTTCAATTAAACTGGTTATTTTTTATAGCATTCTCGGACAATCATGAAAAAAAAGATTGATTTTGACAAAGAATAGTGTAAACTATTAATTTTATGTCAGGCCGGAGAGAAACCAAGGTCAATCAGCCTTTTCGGAAACCGGTCACCTCCCAACCCTAATCTGAAGAATTTTGCTGGAGAAGTTTATGAAAAAAGATATCCATCCACCCTATCATACGACCAAGATCCGTTGCGCCTGCGGCAACGAACTCGAAACCGGCTCGACGATCAAGGACATCAGCGTTGAAATTTGCTCTAAATGTCATCCTTTCTTTACCGGTAAACAGAAATTGGTCGACTCCGCCGGCCGAGTGGAAAGGTTTATCAGAAAGTACGAGAGGGCCAAGGCCAAAGAGCAAGGCCAAGGCAAATAATCTCCCGGCCGATAATTCTTAAGACAAACAACATCTCCATTCTGAGGGAACAAGATTCGGAACTACCGGGAACACCCGCTGACCTGAGTGCGGCCAAAATCAAAAACCCGGCGGCCATGGTAGTTCTCGTATACGATGATCCTTCACTTAACCGGCGAATAACCCCTTCGCCTCTCTCTTGAATTATGGTTATAACAAATAAACTCAATGTCGGCGGCCAGGCAGTGATTGAAGGGGTTATGATGCGCGCCCCCAAATCTCTGGCCGTCGCTGTCAGGAAGCCGAACGGTGAAATAGCCGTCAAGAAAGAGCCTTGGATATCGATCTCCGAAAAATGGCCCTTTCTTAAGCTGCCTTTTCTCAGAGGAACCGTGGTATTGCTGGAAACTCTGATAAACGGCATCCAGGCCCTTACTTTTTCCGCCAATCAAGCTCTTGAGGAGGAAGATATAAGTAAGGAAATGACTTCCTGGGCGATTTTCATCTCCATTGCCTCAGCCATGGGCTTAGGATTACTGCTTTTCCTGGTGCTTCCCCATTATCTTTCGGGAATACTTCTGTCAACATTCGGAGCTAACTCGGATATCAGCTCATTGTCTTTCCACGTGGTCGACGGGGCCATCAAGGTGGCATTTTTCATTGGCTATATCTGGCTTATTTCCCTATGGAAAGATATCCGCCGGGTCTTCGAGTATCACGGCGCCGAGCACAAATCAATCTACGCCTATGAAGCCGGTGAAGACTTAACCGTAGAAAATGCCCGTAAATATTCGACTATGCACCCCCGCTGCGGGACCTCATTCATCGTCATCGTCATCGTCTTAAGTATTTTTATTTTTTCAGTGACGTTCCCATTTTTCCCCAAGCCGGCCGGGGCCTCAAAGTTAATCATGAATCTTATTTATATCGTGGTGAAGATCTTTCTGATGTTCCCCATCGCCGGTATTGCTTATGAATTCATTAAGTTAAGCGGCCGCAATTCCCAGCACCCGCTTATCCGCATAACCAGCCGACCGGGCCTGTGGGTCCAAAAGCTGACGACCCGGGAACCGTCTGATGATCAGCTTGAAATCGCGATCAAGGCCCTATCCACCGTTTTGTTCATGGAAACCCCTGAAACCGAGCCGCATCCATCTTAACTAATCTAATTATCTTACCATTTCTTTTGGGGCAAGTGAAAAGACAAGGCCGCCGCGCCGGTCCTGTTTCCCCTCTATTTGACTCATCCGGCGGAATCAAAATATGAACGTGACACAAAAATTGACTGAAATCGAAAACCGGTACAAAGTATTGGAAGGGCTGTTAAGCGACCACCAGGTGATTAACGACCAGGAGAAGTATCAAAAATACGCCAAGGAACATGCCGGGTTGGTTCCACTGATCAGTTCTTTTCGGCATCACCAAGAGTTAACCAAAGAAATCGACGAAAACAACAGCTTGTTGCGTGATGAAGACGCCGATATTCGGGATATGGCCAAAGAAGAACTTCACCAACTCCAGTCCCGCTTAACAGGAATCGAACAAAACTTGATGGCTCTTCTCCTGCCCAAGGACCCCAATGATGATAAAAACATCATCTTGGAAATCAGGGCTGGAACCGGTGGTGATGAAGCCGGTTTGTTTGCCGGTGACTTATTCCGGATGTACTCCCGGTTCGCCGAGATCAGGCGGTTCAAAATCGAGGTGCTGTCTTCCAACCCAACCGGCGTCGGCGGTTTTAAAGAAGTGGTCGCTTTAATTGCCGGTAATGGGGCCTACAGCCTGTTCAAGTATGAAAGCGGGACCCACCGAGTCCAGAGGGTTCCGGTCACCGAGTCGCAAGGCCGCATCCACACCTCCGCAGTGACCGTGGCTATCCTGCCTGAGGCCGAAGATGTGGACGTGGATATTAAACCAGAGGAAATTCGGGTCGATGTTTTCCGATCATCAGGGCCGGGCGGGCAAAGTGTAAATACTACCGACTCGGCCGTCCGCGTGACTCACATCCCCACCGGATTAGTCGTCACCTGCCAGGATGAAAAATCTCAGCACAAAAATAAGGCCAAGGCCATAAAAATCTTACGGGCGCGGCTGCTGGATCTGATGAACAAAGAGCAACAGGATAAAATCTCCTCTGACCGAAAAACCCAGGTGGGCTCGGGAGACCGGTCGGAACGCATCCGAACCTACAATTTTCCGCAGAGCCGGGTCACGGATCACCGAATTGGATTAACCCTTTACAAATTAGAGTCTATCCTGGCTGGGGAACTTGAGGAGCTAATCCACCCCCTGATCACTCATTTTCAGGCTGAAATGCTTAAGCAGGAACACTAACCAGGCATGGACAGAGCCTGGACCATTCTGGAACTGATCCGCTGGACCACCGGGTATCTTAAGGATAAAGGCATTGAATCGCCCCGGACGGACGCCGAATTACTATTGGCCTGCGTGCTTAAGAAACAGCGGCTGGATCTCTATTTAAACTACGACCAGCCGTTGACCGGGGAGGAACTGGCTCAGTTTAAGGCCGCGCTGAAACGACGGGCCGGGCGGGAGCCGCTTCAATACATCACTGGTGAACAGGAGTTCTGGTCTCTAACCCTGAAGACCACTCCGGCGGCCCTCATCCCCCGGCCGGAAACCGAGGTGCTGGTTGAGGAAGCACTGGCCATGGTCAACCATATCTCATCTCCATTGATCTTGGACCTGTGCACCGGAACCGGGGCCGTGGCCTTAGCCCTGGCTCGGGAATTGCCTGAGGCAATCATCTTTGCCTCCGACATCTCCTTGGCCGCCCTTAGTTTGGCCAAAGAAAACCTGATTAGGAATGGTCTTGACGGGAGAGTCCATCTGGCGCTGGGAAACGGTCTGAGCATCTTCCGGCCAGAAGCCAAGTTGGACCTGATTACGGTCAATCCGCCTTACATCCCGACTTCAGCCCTGGCCCTGCTCCCTCCTGAAATACGTCATCACGAACCGGCTATCGCCCTTGACGGCGGCAAGGATGGATTAGACTTCATTGTCGAATTTGTTCACGCAGCCGCGGCCCGACTACACCCCGGCAGCGGAGTGGTCTGCGAAATCGGCGCCGATCAAGCCGATATGGTTGTGGACCTGGTGGCGATAACCGGGTACTATGAAGGAACTCGAACCAGAAAAGACTATGCCGGCCGGGATCGGGTGGTTTGTTTCACCAAAAAATTTGACGATTATTATCAGTAAGCCTAAGGCCATAACCGTTGGGCTTATTTTTTAGGAAGGTTCACATGCCTGAAATCGGTTTAGTCGCCGGCACGGTCTTCTATGGGTTGGATTTGTTCAGCCGCCAGGGTCAAAAACAGACAATCGAGACTCAATTCGGACCAAGCCAGGTCATCATCACTGAACATGTGGTCTACATTCCACGCCACGGCCTTGATGCTCAAAAGTACATTTTTCCGCACGAACTGAATCACCGGGCCAATATGACCGCGCTCAAGAGCCTGGGCATTACAGAAGTGGTGGCCGTCAATTCCGTGGGCAGTCTCAAAATCGATCTGCCGCCCGGGACGATTGTCGTCCCCGATGACTATATTCTTTTATATCCTGTGCCGACCACCATCGCTGATACCGCCCGCCACCTTCCCCCCCGGCTCAGTTCCGGCGTCCAGTCTAAGATCTTGGACGCGGCCGGGAAAAAACTGATCCCGGTGATCCACGGCGGCGTCTACTGGCAGACTTCCGGCCCCCGTTTTGAAACCAAAGCGGAAATTCGCCTGATGAAAAATTTCGCCGACTTAGTGGGCATGACCATGGCCTCAGAAGCGATAGTCGCCCAGGAGGTGGGATTGGAGTACGCGGCCATCTGTTCGGTAGACAACTACGCCAACGGTTTAATCGACACGCCGTTGACCGAGGCCCAAATTCGACAGGCCGCGCTCAAGAATTCCGACCTGATGATCACCATTGTCTCTGAGTATCTTGGCCGCGGGCTGACCACAGTTTAATCAGGCTGGATATTCATGTTGTTTCGTCACATCTGCCCGGAGGAGTTATACCTTGAACGGTCATTATTGCCCCTTTGAGAGGTGACATGGCTGCCGGCCACTCGTTGAAGACAACAAGCAACCTGTAACTAGTCTTTCCTCCTTTTCGCCTTGATTGGATTCACTTGAGCAGCGTCAACCGTTAAAGGAGTTGGTTGATCAACTTTTTGTATTCCAATCCGCTTTATCAGCACAATTGCTGCGGGCATCAAATTCAGATCATCAGGACCGGTACTTATGTTTGCTCCATCAAGCCCAAACTCAAGATAAATTGCCCATAAACCTTCATGTATTCCTTCTTTTTTAATCAAAAATTTTGTGATTTCTCTATGGTCGAATGCATAGTTGAGGACTTCCGCCATACGTGTATTCCCTCCCGGTTACTCGCCTTTTGAATTAATGGCCTGGCAGATGGTGCATAAAGATTAATGTTATTTGAAATTTTATCGGTGAATCTTTGTTCAAGTTCTCGGCATAAGTAGGAATGATATTCTTCTGCACCTATCCTGGTGGCTATGGCTGTAATTAGGAATTGATTTAGGCTGGTCCCATCGCATTCCGCCATTTGGGCAGCTCTTTTATGCAAGCTGCGTGGTATCCTTAAAGCAATTTTGCCGCTATAGTTTTGATTCAATGCCGGTGGAGGAATTTCAAGGCCCTGGTCCAGCGAAGCCTGAATCCAAGATTTCGCCGCTTTTTCTAAATTATTAAAAGCCTCAGTCGGGTTTTCACCCTGGGCAAAGCATCCAGGAAACTCTAATAGTTCAGCCGAAAACCTCCCATCCTCTTCCGGTAATAAGGCTCTTGAATATGGTTCTTTCAAATAATCTTCCGGTTTCTTCTTCATATATCGTTACTCCTCAAGAATTTCTTCAAGGTCAAAAATATCTTGTTCAAGTTGGTCTAAGATATTTTCAGCCGTAAACCTGGTCATTGGGCCGGGAGGTTTGGAATACTGATTGGGCGGCTTCTAGGCAAGAGATCGCTTAGATAGTTTGGCTCATGACCTCGATCAAAAAGCCTTCTCCCTAGCGACTTTGCGAGCCTCTGTAATTCTACGGAACGGATATTATTCGGCTTCGACCGTAATGCATCAAGCTTATTCTTTACCTTACGTAGTTTCTCCTTATCCATAATATCACCAGCGATATCACTTTTCAACATATCATTTTTTATTTCTTTGAAAAAATTGAAAACAATAGCCCGAAATTAAGACTTAGCACCTAAGAACTGTAGTCAACCCAAAACAATACGCATATCGGGCGGTTTGACACCCTAGTGGGAAACGCGGCGCATGAAGATACGGACCGACCCGGATTTGAACACGGGATCCATGGCTTGTTCAAACATAGACTCCTGGGCAGGGGTGATCTGGTACTTCCGCCGTTCTCCCGGCCCAATGT
>JADFXY010000540.1:0-444 GCA_015233355.1 Deltaproteobacteria bacterium
CCATGAGCAGTATCTCATTTTTGGAGCTTACAAGATTAGAGATACAACTGAAGTAATCGTCGAAATATATCTCTTCTCCACGAGAAATGGATTAACATTAATGGGAAAGCGGTACACGTCGAGTATGCCGGTGGATGAACAGCTACCGAAGGCAATTTCCAATAGTATTGTGGAGATTCTTAGGAAATTTCATGCGAATGCAAACCCTCCTCTCCCTAAATAGAGGGACGTGGTATTCGGGTGATTTTCCATTGTGTTAGCTGTCTTTAGTCGCTCTGATCCGTACATTCGATGCACGCCTGACAAACTTAACCTATCCTTTCGGCGGCCGCCTCGTCCAAATCACCACGGGCGGCGTCACCTACTCCTACGCCATCAACGGCCTGGGCCAGCGGGTCAGCAAGAGTAGTGCTTCCGTCACGACTATCTTCGTCTATGACGAGG
>JADFXY010000540.1:533-2723 GCA_015233355.1 Deltaproteobacteria bacterium
GCAGTATTTTGTGAACCCGGATCACCTGGGCTCTCCCCGCTCAATCATAGACTCCACCGGCGCCACCGTCTGGAAGTGGGACAAAGACCCCTTCGGCAACGGCGCTCCCACCGGAACATTGCCGTATAATCTAAGATTTCCGGGGCAATACTTTGATGTTGAGACTGGACTATGCTACAATATGGCTCGGGACTATAGCCCTGGACTGGGTAGGTATATTCAAAGCGACCCGATTGGGCTCGGTTGTAGCGATGTTAACTTGTACGTGTATGTTCAAAATGATCCGATCAACCTGATTGATCCTGATGGATTGCAGGCTATCCCGTTGCCTCTCCTGCCGCCTCTCATTCCCCCAGAATGGCCAAGAACTAAGATATATCCTCCACCCTCGACCACAAACCAAGACAGCATATGGGAAGAGCAGGATGGGATGTGTAAGATTAAAACAAAAAAAGGAAGCTGTACGTGTAAATTCCGCGACGCACCAAAATATCTCGAAGCGCAATGTCCATCCCTGGTCAAGGGTACAGGAGATAACCGGCATGATTGTTAGAAGGATGCTAAATCTCATGCTCCTGAGCAATGCAGGCGATATATCGGTCACTGTGACTTTATTCCCTATAAGAAGTGAGATGTCATGGCTAATAAAAATTACAGATACTTACTTCTTGAGGCTTGCGAAGCAGGCAATGTGCAGAAAGTGCTCGATATGTTGAAGGAAATAGGTCGTGAAATAGATCTAAACTGCAGGGATAAAAATGGTGATACGCCTTTGATTATCGCTGCAGGAAATGGGCACCATGAGTTAGGCCGGTCATCTCCTGGGCGAATATGACGGCACAGGCACCTCTTCATTTCCCGGCCACGACCACCGCTTCCCAACCGATGTTGATCCGGTCCCGATTGGTTCGAAGGGCTTGCTCCACCTTAAATCCAGCCGCTTCTATTTCAGCCGTATATTCATCGAGACGGGCGAACCAGGTCTTAGGACTGATCGGCAGAGAAATAGTTTCTTCCCGGCCGTTGATTAAGACCCGGCGAGGGGCCGGTTGCCCTGGCCGGTAGGTCCGCCGCAGTTCCTTAAAAGTTTTGATTCTTTCGTTGTCTTCCGGAAAATAGACGGCTGCTTCTTTCAGGTCGAGGCCGTTTTGGAAAAATAGTCGGCCCCCTGGGACTAATAGCCGGTTTACCTCCCGCAGACAACGCTCTCGATGCACATATTGATGCAGCATATGGTAGGAACCGACATTGACCACTAGCTCAAAGGATTCGCTCGCAAGTGCATCAAGCTGGGTCATGTCGCCGACCTGAAAATTGATATCGGCGCCTCTTTCCAAGGCCAGGGCCCGGCATTTTTCGATGACGGTGGGGGAGATGTCCACGGCTGTGACATTCAGTCCGCGGGAGGCCAGATAGAATGATTCGAAGCCTTCGCCGCATCCCAGTTCCAGCACATTCTTATTCGAATAATTATGGGCATCGATAAACTCGGCCAAAGCTGAACTGGGTTCATGGGGATTCCAAAACTGGGCGCCGGTGCGGTATACCGCGATATAGCGCTCTTCATACGCGTGATAGTAGGTCCGGTTATTGTCCGGCAGTTGATCGGTCATGGTCTGAATCTCGTTTCTATGGGTTTTGTTGTCAGCCCCTGGGTGGTTGAGCAATTATCCGTGATTGGAAGGACACCTTGACCCGCAATTGGGAGGCGTTAGGTCCAGGTGGTGATGATGACCTCTGTCCGGCCTGGTCCGTGCACACCCATGACCAGGTTGAACTCGATGTCTCCAGTCTTGCTAGGACCGGTGATGAATGTCATGACCTGGCCCATCTGACTGACCGGTCCCTGATCTTGGCCCAACAACTTAAATAAGGCATCTAAATCCGGCAAAATGTTTGCCGCCGGAACCAGGGCCAGATGAACCGGGGGCAATAATGAAAAAGACCGCCGGGTTTCCGGTCCGGCCAAGATGACCAGTGTCCCTGAGTCAGCCAGAGCGTAATCAGCTACGGTAATCCCCAGGCCGGCTTCAGCCAGGCCGCGCCGTTCCTCGGCACCAGGTAAGATCTCAGGGTGCGGTCCCCATGCCCCGGAAGGCGAAAGCACCTCAATTCCCAGTTCCGCCAACGTCTCGTTCACCCTAAGTTGTCTGATTAAGGGTCGGTCCTCTACCGCGGCCGGCCGTGGGT
>JADFXY010000541.1:0-2650 GCA_015233355.1 Deltaproteobacteria bacterium
TGCTTTAATTTGAACAGGTTCAAGACCTTTGAACCCTAGATCAAAATATAAGGATTCCTGGTCATGTTTCTTCTGCTTAATTTTGGCATATACATCTTTAGCTCTTTGTTGAGCTTGCTCTCCATACTGTAAGGTTGCTACGCTTTGAGCTTCTCTGGAGAAGACAGACTTTGTTTTAGCTAGCTTTGTGGTTAGTTCATCTATCTTTGAAAGAGTCGATGTGAGAGGTTGACGTTCTGAAGAATTAAGCTCCATCAGGGCTTGATTGAAGGAGGTAGCAAGATCCTGTTTTAGATATAGCTGTTGGATAGCAGCTACATAATTTACGAATTCAACGTCCTCCTGAATGAAACCTATCTCAGGGTCTGAGATAAGATTGGTAATGTAATTAAGTGTGGTGTGATCCCCCTCAACTGTGAGGGTTCTCTGAAAGATGGTGAGTGTGGGAAAGGAATCATGTTGACGATAACACTCGTCAATGAACGTATATATCGAATCAAAAAACCTATCCCTCCCGTCTAAGGAAGGATATATGTCCTTAATGGAATTCCATTTCTTAAGGGTTGGATACCCTATAAACGATTTAAGGATAACCTTCAATGGAACCTTCTTTAAAGCTGATGTGAAGAAATAGGAGTGCTAGCTTTAGGACTAAGGTTAAACACTACGTAAGTACGTTTAAAAATATCAGATAATTCCTGAGAGTATGCTTTTATGAAAGCATCTGACTCTAGATTCTTCTCCGAAAAAATCCACGTCTTAGTCCCCCTAAGATCACGACTTTCAAGAAGAGAGGAAATGATATTACCGTAGTGACCGTTCTTTGGGTCAGCTATAAACATAATGAAAATGTAATCAATCCCGAAGAGACGAGAAAATCCTTTATCTTCTGCGTCTCGTAAATATAACTGAAGAAGATCATAAGGGGTAACGGTTAAATGTTTAAACTTCATTCCTGTATTAAGAAGAAATGATTTAACCGCAGTCTTGAAAGCATGTTTATCGTTGGTCTTGCAGTATATGTTTTTGTTAAGTAACTTAGAAGTATCTAGCTCCTTATAATACCTTGCATCAGCATACATTGGAGTTAGATACTCCAATGCCCGAGCTTTCAATTTACAACTACATTCTTTTTTTCCCTTAACACCCCAAAGATAACCCGAACCATTACATTCGGGACAGGCTACTTGATTATCACTCATTCTTTATATGAGAAAAGAAACCTTTAAAATTAAGATATTAAACATGAACCTCTTGCATCTTAACGTCAGGACCCCACATGGCTTGTCCACCATCCAGAATCTTAATCTGATGGGAGTTAAAATCAGAAGGTTCGATAGCAATAGAGAACTGAGCCTTACGAAGATAACCCACATTCCGCCTAGCAAGATTTTGAATATTAGGAACCTTCTTGTCTTGCTCTGCTTGAAAATCCGTGATCATATAAAGCCAGTTGATAGATCTAACTGCTTTAAGAAGATCGATGAAAGATCCATCATAAGTGAGATAAGGTTTATTTTGGTCAGGGGAAGTTTTGAGCTTGTCCTTCACCTGAACCAGATTAGACTTCTGAACGTCATCCCAGAATTCTTGAAGAGAAGGTTTCAACGCCGCAATCTTAAGTTTATTAAACATGATTATCTCCTAATCGTCATCTTCAGTTTCAACCTTTAAATTCAAATAAGCTGACTTACGTATAGCCCTCTTAGCTAAAACCAGATAAGATAAAGAATATGTTCGCATCTTATCTGAATCAAGTCCTTGCTTATGGTCGGCCAAAACATCATAATCAATTAAACCTTTCTCGGACTCCCCAATAATAGGTTTAGATAAAAGACCCTGTTGCATACAAATCTTGTATTCGTCCTCATCTTGAGAGTCTTTTGTTAGCAAGAAATAGAGATATAGGTTTTGGTGTTTGGACCCTAGACGAGAAATACGCCCAGCTAATTGAGAAAGATCTCCAAAGGTTTTAGGAAGGGAGGTTACGATTAGGGTATTGGCTGCTTGAAGATTTAAAGCTCGTATACCTGCATCATTTAGGATAAGAACATTAAGGTTTGGGTCTGTAGAAAAGGATACTCTAACATCCTCCCTGTCCTTTACCTCCCCTGTTATCTTTAAAGACTTAGAATGGGTAGAGGGTATGTCAGGATGATGAGATAATACATATTGAAGATGCTCTATGTATTTAAGATAAGGGGAATAGATAACTATCTTTTCATCGTTGATATCATTAGAGATAAAGCGCACGATCTCTTTAGTTTTCGGGGAAAGATTTTCTAAAGATAACTTATGATTTTTAATAGTATCCGAATCGGCTAAGGCCATTCTTGTGTATGTTACCTTAGCCAAACCTGAAGCAGTATTCCCAACATCAATAGACTCAAGGTCTACTTCCTCAACCAACGTTGAGGTATCTATCTGTTCAATAGTTCCATCAGAATTAAAGGTGTTATTATACAAAGATTGTATGGTTAGAACTTGAGACATTGAATGGGGAAGAAATTTCTTTACTATTGTGAAAGGAGGTAATTTATCTTTAACATCCTCCTTACGAACTACGATATAGTAAGGTGCTATGAGCTTTTGAAACGCTTCGATATTCTTATACCCTACCACCAAAGGCTGAAACTCATTGAAGATATTA
>JADFXY010000542.1:0-2720 GCA_015233355.1 Deltaproteobacteria bacterium
ACATCCACCTTGGGTTAAGGTCAACCCTTTTGGTCTCATAGGCAATTGGGTAAGGCCGGCAGACCAGGCTAACCGGCCAATGCTGTTGAATTAAGGGTGCGACGTTAAGATTTCTCGCTTCGCTCGAAATGACAGGGAAGTAGACCATCTGGAATGACTATGTAAATTTGTCATTCCGAACGAATGTGAGGAATCTTATCACATCCGAAGATGGTCAAGCCGCACCTTAATTCAACAATATTGGGCTAACCGGCGAAAATGTTCTTAGTCGTATGCCGTATACAACACATTAACCTTACTTGACATTTATCCAAAATTGTGGTTTACTGTACGTAATCGGTTTTTCTTTTGCCGGTAACGTCTAAATTCGTACTTTCTATAACCGACGTCTCCAGGAGGTGGCCCATGAACAGGAAACCGGCTGTTGCAGGACAGTTTTATCCGGATAATGGCCGGACACTTTCTTCTCTGGTCCAGTCCATGATCATTGAGACTGCCGAGAAGAGAGACGTGACGGCCATTGTGTCTCCCCACGCAGGATATGTCTATTCAGGGGGAGTGGCCGGCGAGGTATTCTCAAAGATTAATATCCCCAACGATGCAATTATCTTGGGCCCCAACCACCACGGTGTGGGTCAACCGGTGGCCGTCTACGCCTCGGGGAACTGGGAGACTCCTTTAGGCCTGGTGGCCATTAATTCCGGCCTGGCCGACATTGTCCTCAGGCAGTCTCGATTCATGTCCGGAGATGTGACGGCCCATTTGCACGAGCATTCACTGGAGGTCCAGGTCCCGTTTATTCAGCACTTGAATCCCCAGTGCCGAATTGTGCCCATTTGTGTGTCCGGACTTGATTACACGTCCTGCCGGGAAGTGGGTCTGGGGCTGGCCCAAGCGATAAAGGAATATGGGCGGCCGGTGCTCATCGTGGCCAGCACTGATATGACCCATTTCGAATCACAGTCTTCGGCGCAAAAGAAAGATCAACTGGCCATTGACCGGATCCTGGCCATGGACCCTGAAGGCTTGTTGAAAACAGTCAGAAGCCGGGGAATTACCATGTGTGGCGTCATCCCGACGACCATTGCTTTAGTCGCGGCCATCAAGCGGGGTGCGACCAAGGCCGAACTGGTCAAGTACGCCACTTCAGGTGATGTGGCCGGGGACTACGCCAGGGTTGTGGGCTATGCCGGCCTGATGATTTATTGATCGGAGCCTCATCAGAGGTGTTGAAGATGAAAGCAGAACCCAGGCTTTGGCGTGTTCCGGCGGCGATGATAATCCTTTTGGCGGCTTTCTGGCTTGTTCCCTTGAGGTGTTTTGCGGACAATTCCATGGAGGTGTCCACCAGACAGGGCGGAAAGGTCATCAGGGCCCAAGGATTGTTCGAGACATCATATATTTTTGGCAAGCCTTTTGAGAATGATTCCAAAGTAGCCGAGGATGTCAATCTCTTCCGATTGGAGATTAACCGGAAGATATATCATCTGGTGAAGGAATATCCGGGCGCTGAAAAAATCTACCTGACTCTGATGATTCCAGATTTCGAAACTGAGCGGGGAAAGAAAGCTAGAGCAGAGGAAGGCTTCAAATGTCTCATTGATGATCATGGGATTAAATTTATCAGGCAGTTCCCCAATGAAATTTCTTTTGTCAGCCAATGCCGGCTGGCCGATTATATGTCATTGGAAAAGCAGGTTCTTCTGAACCGCAATTTGCTGGGGCCGGATTCCGGTAAAGATAGGCGGGAAATCTGGAACAGATATCGGCTCAGTTGGCAGATGGACGAATTCTGACTTGATGGTTGATGGTGTGACAAGCCCCGCCTGGTGGTCGGTCGTCCGGTCGGGGGAACCGGTCATCACCCGGCTTTGTCCGTCCATTGTCTATTCATTGTCGCCTAGGGGTTTCCCTCGGGGGTGGCAGTCTTGATGAAGCTGCTGCAAGCGTTCCATGCGGAGATGGGTGTATATCTGGGTGGTGGAAATATCTGCATGGCCGAGCATCTCCTGGACGGCGCGCAGGTCTGCCCCTCGTTCCAGCAGGTGGCTGGCAAAGGAATGCCGCATTGTATGGGGGGTGATGTCGCCCTGGATGCCTGAGACCAGAGTGTATTTTTTGATAAGCTTCCAAAATCCCTGCCGGGTTAGTGGCTTGCCCGATCTGTTGATAAAGACATACGGCTCCGGCCTGGCCTTGGTCATGCGTGACCGGCCCGACTCCAGGTACTCTCTGGTCCTGTTTATGGCCGCCTGGCCCAAAGGGACGATCCGCTCTTTTGATCCCTTCCCGATAGCTCGAATAAAGCCCAACTCCAGGTTGAGATTGTTCAAAGTCAAAGAAACGAGCTCGGAGACACGCATCCCGGTGGCATAAATGACCTCGAGCATGGCCGCATCCCGCAGTCCCCGCGGGGTGGTCTGATCCGGCGCGGCCAGCAGCTTATCCACTTCTTCGGCGCTGAGGATGCCGGGTATCTTCTGCCGCAATCGGGGTAGATCAACCTCCGCGGCCGGAGTCGTCTCGATGATTCGGTCCTGGACCAGAAACCGAAAAAGGGTCCGCACGGCCGCCATCCGCCGGGCTACGGTCGAATCCTTGAAGCCTTGTTTTTTCAGGTCAAAGATGTATGCCGTCAGATCTATCCGGGTCACGGCTTTAAGGTCGGCGATTCCCCGAATATTCAGAAAATGGACAAACCCGAGGAGGTCCCCGTTGTA
>JADFXY010000543.1:0-437 GCA_015233355.1 Deltaproteobacteria bacterium
AAATGAAGGGAAAATCAAAACCGGCGAGGCCCAAATAGAGCAGCTCAAGATGCGGCAGACGTTTTGTCTTCGGAAGATGCGCGCCCTCCGGGCGGAAGTGATGAAAACTTATGATACTCTGCCCGATTGGTGGACATTGCAGCCCGAACATCTCCGGCTGGAAAAGGAACTACTCGGGGGAGTGGATTTACCCGCCGGATACGAAGAAAGAATAACGCGGAAAACCGTCTGGATGGTACGCGGCGGATCCATGGGAGCGATCGCTGATGCGGTCAAAAGAAGTCCTATCTCCGGCATGGTGGACGTGCGGAAGGATGAACAGGGGGTCTACCTGGTCAATAGCCAGCCGATCCTGTTCAAGTCCGGCAGATCCAAGATTGATAATCGCGCTCTAAATTTGGCCCGAGGGTTGGCCGCGTTGATCAAGGGGCTACCGG
>JADFXY010000543.1:533-2715 GCA_015233355.1 Deltaproteobacteria bacterium
AGCCAATAGCTTCGCCCAGGCCCTGATTCAGTCCGGGGTGCCGGCGGCCCTGATTACCGTTGTCGGCAATGGTGACATGAAGCCGGCGGCTCCAAACACGACCAAGTCCAACCGGCAGCAAAACCGCCGGGTCGATGTCAGGGTCGAATTCGGCAGATGATAAAAGGGTTGCGGGGTGCGGGTTGCGGGCAATGCCATTGACTTAAGATTCCGGATTGGTGTCCGCATGACCCAGGGAGGCGCTTCGCTGACCCTTGTATGGTAGAGCCAGGTTTTGTGAATCGAAGGAAACTCCCAATTAGAATTCCTGAGCCAGAGGTTAAGGGCCATTCCGTCGCCGTCGGCTGATTTCCGAACAGCATGGCCGAAGAGGTTGACTCAAGGCTCGGCGGAGCCGGCCCGAATGGCTTGGCCTTGACGCAAGCTCGGGCCATGCTACTCTAAGTGGCCGAGGGCAAAGACCTTATTCTGGCCGGTTATTGCACCATCACATAATTTGTGGAACAATGTCACTATAGTTTTTCATAGTTGCTTCTGTTTTGGTCGTGGTGGACCGTCTGACCCTGAAGTCCGGTATTACCGAGACGGTAGCCCAGCCAGGCAGCACCAGGCGCTGAGAAAAGGATTTAATTGCAGGGTTGAATCGTGAGGCAGAAAGGGTGGCCATAAAAAAAGAGCCTCGTGAAGGCCCATTTATTGTGATAATTCCTGATAGCGTGTCAATCTAATCTGAAAATTTACCCCTATTTTCTGTCCGTTTATTGTGACTCCCTACAGCAATAAGTTCCTTCGACAACAGTTGGTTACAACGTTTTTGAAGTAATTCCACCTCTATATTGTCCAGACAAAATCTTGTCAAAAATAATCAAAATAATCTAGTGGCTGAACTGTGATTACGCTGATTGACTAATTTTCTATGATGTTTGATGAAGCCTACGACTTATCTGGTGGTTAAACACATGGGTATTTAATCATAGTCGGTCATTTAGTTAAAATAATCACAGTTCAGACAAACAACATGCTTAAATGACGACTATATTTTGCTGAATTCAACAGCCTTGCCTCCAATCGGGATAGGAGAGTCCGTTGATAATGGTCAAAGTAACTCCGTATGTGGAAATTATTATGGACCTGTGAAAGCACTCCGCTTCGAATAATAATTTGATTGATTTTTTCAGCATAACCAATTAAGCTTCAAATGCTTAACCGTTATGCCTCGGAAACTGATTGAGTCAAGTATAAAACCAGCAAAGGGGATATATTCCCTCCCAACTCGGAAAAAGCCTCCTAAATCAAATTACCAGGGTGAATGCTTAATGCCACAGATCTGTGGCAAGAGTAAAGAAATGGACTAATCGTGCCAGGGTGACAGGCGATCTTGGAACTTCCTGTTTGGCCCCTGGTCGCACGAACGATAGATAACCTCAACATAAGGTCCGATCAAGATGGAGAATAACGTTTGTGTCGAGTCTAGCACCAGGCTGAATATTCTGTTGGTTGAAGATGATGTGACGACCCAGCGGATTATTGCCAGGTTCTTAGAGCGGGTCACGTGCGCTATAGACATCGCCGGTGACGGGGTGGAAGCCATTGATAAGCTGCTGGAGAAGGAATTCGATTTAATTTTAATGGACATCCGGCTGCCGAACTTGGATGGCTTTGAATTGATTAGATATATCAGAGAGCAAGAACCGGAAACAAAAAAACGCGTTCCCATCATAGCCATGACTGCCTCGGAATTACCTGAGGATTATCACCGGGCAATGGAGGCCGGCGCCGATAGTTATGTCCTTAAACCAATTACCCCCGAAATAATAGAAGAAATCCTGGACCAATTCGTTAAGAACTAACCTTATGGGAATCTTTACCCTACATCGCTGATCGCTGTTTCGGGGTGCTCTCTTCAACTATACTCCTATCTTAAACCAGTAACCGGATTATCTCCGACTGAATCTATCTCGAAGACCTGTTTCCAAATGTTGCCCGCACAACCTATCCATCCATGAATATCAGTGGAGTTCCAGAGGTGTCGGATGGCAAACATTTTGATCGTAGACGATGACGCGACTATCCTGCTTCACACCAAGAAAATAATGGCTGCTATGGGGCATGGTGTTGAAATTGCTTCGTCCGGCATTGCGGCGGTGGAAAAAGTCAAAAAATCAATACCTGATCTCATTCT
>JADFXY010000544.1:0-2699 GCA_015233355.1 Deltaproteobacteria bacterium
TGACCGGGAGGGGCTGGATGAGAGCTTCAAAACCCTGAACATGCTGGCCGACCAGGCCGGGTTGGCCTTAGAAAACGCCAGGCTGTACCGGTTTATTAGGGAAGCCAACCTGGAACTGCGCAAGACCCGAACCAGGCTGCTGGAATCGGAGAAAATGACGGCGCTGGGCGAAATGGCTGCCGGCATGGCCCATGAGATCAGAAACCCCCTGACGGCCTTGGGTGGGTTTACCCGGCGGATTCATCAACACATCGGTCAAGATTCTCCTTTCAAAATCCACCTGGACATGATGGTCGATGAGGTGGAGCGCCTGGAAAAAACGCTTAAGAGTATTCTCGATTTTTCTCTGGATACCGATATCCAATTTAGTGCCTGTGACTTAGGCCTGATCTTAGACGATGCCCTAAAGCTGGCGAAGAAAGATTTGGAGAACAGCAGCGTCACGCTCTTGTATCAGAAACATGAGATACCCCAATCCCTTTGCGATTATGGGCAGATCCGATATGCCTTATACAACATCTTGGTCAATGCCTGCCAGGCCATGAAGGACGGGGGTGAGCTAAGGCTAAAGCTGGATCAGGTCAAAGAAGGGGATCGGACTTTTGCCGTTTGCGAGATAGCCGATACCGGCGGCGGGATTGCCCCGGAACAAATCCACAATATTTTCAATCCATTTTTCACAACCAAAGACTATGGTACCGGTCTGGGTCTGTCGATCGTCCACAAAGTCATCACCCGCCACAAAGGCCGGGTGGATGTGGAGAACTCACCCGGAGCAGGAGTCAAGTTCGTCATCTACTTGCCTACCCTGGATTAGTCGCCTTCCAATTTGGCCACTTCTTATTATGTCGTTCCCCTGTGTCATTTCGAGCGAAGCGAGAAATCTTAAGATTCCTCACGTACGTTCGGAATGACAAGGTAAAAATCTTTCGTTCGGATTTGCCAAGCGAGAACCATATCACTGGAAAGGACAATTATGACCGGAGTACACCCTAAATGGTCAGCGTTGGCTGCCGCGTGTGTGGCCCTGTTTTGGCCGGGCGCCTTTATCTTCGGCTTCCCGGGGGTCATGGGGTCGCATTGGCAGGCGGCATTCGGCGTGGGCCAGGCGGCAGTGGGTTTGACCCTGTTTTATGTCGTAGCCGCGGTAGGGCTGTTTATGTTTTTGACCGGTCGGTGGCAAGAAAAGATCGGGGCTCCGGGAATGGCCGCGCTGGGGGCGATTTTATGCGGTTTAAGTACCATTATGGTTAGCCGCGCCGCGGGGATTAAGCAGGTCTATCTCTGGGCCTTCCTCACTGGGGCATCGTCGTCGTTTGTGTACCTTCCGGCCTTAACTGTTGTCCAGAGATGGTTCCCCCACCGCCGGGGCCTGGTCTCGGGACTGGTGAATATGGTTTTTGCCCTGTCGGCCGCGATTATGTCGCCGGGGTTCGTCTGGTTATGGGGTCGCCTGGGGTATCGGAACATGACCCTGGTCCTGGGTCTGATCGCTCTGATTTCGGGGGTGATCGCGGCCCGCTTCCTCCGGTCTCCGCAACCGAGTCAGGAGGTGGTGCCGCCGGCCAAGCCCGGAGTCACCCTGACGCCGGGCTTGGCCATGACCCTGACCGAGAGCGTCGGAACGGCAAATTTCTGGTGGTTGTGGCTGGTCTTCGGTCTGGCCGGGGCCGCCGGCATCGCCATGGTGACTCTATCCACAGCCTTCGGCCTATCCAGGGGTTTAACTCCTCAGGCAGCGGTGGTGATTCTCATCTCATTTAATTTGACCAGCGGACTTAGTCGGTTGATCGCCGGATATCTATCGGACGTAATCGGGAGAAGCCTGACCATGTGCCTGGCTTTTCTGCTGGCCGGGGCGGCTTATCTGGTCCTACCGTACGTGACCGGTCTGGTTGTCTGGGCGTTCCTGGCCGGGGCGGTTGGGTTAGCCTTTGGCGCCTTATTCGCCGTCTCGGCCCCGTTAGCCGTGGATTGTTTTGGAATAAGGCATTTTGGGGCTATTTTTGGCCTGATCTTTACTGGTTACGGTCTTCTGGCCGGTCCGCTGGGGCCCTGGTTAGGTGGATTCATCCTGGACGCAAGCCGGAATGGGTTTCGGATCGTCTTTGGTTACCTGGGCCTGTTCATGATCATCTCGTCCATCTTGATCATGCGGGTTAAGCCGCCTCGCTCCACCTGGATCGAAGCCGGCAAGAGGGGCCTGGCTGTCCCACCTGACCAGGATATCCGACAATCCGGCCATCAGCCACATGTAGCCGGAGAAGCTGGGGTAGATGTGGTGGCTGCCGAAACAGAGTGAAACCAGCCCGGAAGATGTGCCGGCCAGGATTGCCGCGGCTATGCCGCGGTCGAGCCGGTGGGGTGTCCGCCGGAACACCCGATAGGCATTCTTCCAAGTGAGTCCAAACACGGCCAAGAATGCGGCGACCGACAGGATACCCCCGTCCAACAAAAGGCTTAAGAAGGCATTATGGGGCGAGAGCAAGGCCGCGGTGCGGTGTTCATATCCGGATAAATCATATTTGTTCAACCACCCGGATTTGTAATAATTCCTTCCAAAACCGTACCCTAAAGGGTTTTCTAAGTAGAGCTTCAGATAAACCCGCCAGAGGAAAAGGCGGTCATTCTGCCGGACCGACTCCGCCGGCCCTTTGTATTTGTCGGTGGCCTTAAAGATATTGTATTTGGTTGGAAGC
>JADFXY010000545.1:0-2695 GCA_015233355.1 Deltaproteobacteria bacterium
GAAAATCCAGTAGCCTCCGTCTCCGTTTCAAGAGTTCATATTCCTTGAAGACTTTAGCTGTTGCTTTATCATCTTCTTTTGAAGAACTTTCCAGATCGGCTGGAGACAAGAGATCATTCTTTGCCAAGGAAATTTGTTTTTGAATGGTTTGTAGGTCAATGGACACCTTGGCCGCTTTGGTTGCTTCTGAAATGAGATTGGCCTGTTCGCCGTTCTGGATGATCCTGAAGCTGGGCATTGGATAGTTTGCTGCCTTTAGGATTCTAAAGCCTAGACTGTGGAAAGTTGAAATCGTAATTTGCTCACTGGTGCCATTTAATCTCAGCTTGAGCCGAGCCAGAATTTCTAAGACAGCCTTTTTTGAAAAGGTGATGGCCAGTAAGTTGTAAGGATTAAGTCCTTTCTCTTCGATTAACGTGATTACTCTCTGGGTTAGAACAGCCGTCTTGCCCGAACCTGCACTCGATAAGACCATCATTGGGCCGTGTAGATGATTAATGGCTTCTTGCTGCAACTGGTTGAATGCTAATGTGGTCATAGGTATCTCCTTTTGGATTTGGGTGAGGTGTCCAAAGATAGATGATCAATACATATATTTTTATATCAGATTGTATTTATAACGATTTCATATAACGGTAAGAGAATAATTAAGGAATACGGACAGGGTTTGGTCTTATATCCTGGGCGGAGTTTGATTCAGGATAGATTTTCTTGATCTTCATGCTACGGTAAGAGAGGTAACCTACCCCAGGGGGGGCTATATTTTAAGAATCGTAATTCATTGTACGGTCAAGAGAAGGGGTACCCGGAACGATAAATTGGGCGAAATCAATTTTAGGACGACATCTTATGGTAAGCAGCTAATGTAAATTTATAACTTTAAATAGGCAGCCAATTGGTCAGGTGAGGTAGAGTATGGGCAGGGATCACTATGGAAGAATCGGAAGCGAGGTGGGGTCCGGAGTGGTTTGGTTCAAACTTTATCTTATCGTATGGATAAGACGATTTATCTTAAATGATGGAAGATTTCGAACCAAATTAAGGTGCAAGTTGGTTGGCCCAAACATGACGAGATAATATGCAATAATATTGACATGTTGTAATTATACACATCATGTTGTATGTGTGTAGTCAAATGGACACTATATGTTGCGTTGCAACATAATTTCTGAATACGAGAAAAAAGTTGGAGCTGATCAATTTCTTTGCTGTTCTGGGCCATTGTTAAGCGTTGGTTGTTTTGTAAATTAACCTCACAGGGCTTCTAATGAGTTTCCTAATCTGGTACTTCGGGATAGTCCCAAATGGGTTATTCATGTAAAATAGATTACCGCTGTCTACTTTATCGTCGTCAAGAATTATGCTAAAATAGCCTGAATATGATTATGCCACCCTATGATCAAGTCTGATTAAGAACCTACAAACTATCTTATGAGTATGATTCTACGTAATAATCTTTCAGATAAGAAAGTTTAACTGCGATCATAAATGAGTTTGGACAGTTTTTCCTTCTGTCTGACTCTTGGATTCGTTAGTCTGTGTTTTCATGTGATCCTCCCTGAAAAGAAAAGAGGGAGCAGAATATCTCCACCCCCTCCGGCTATTTTTTTTATTCGTTTTGAGTTAGTTGTTGAATCCGTTCAGATTCTGGATAAATGAGCTGGCTTCGGCCACTTTCAGGTGGGCGACCTTTACGCCGAAGATTTTGACACTCTCTTCATCAAGGTCTTTGGAATTCATCCCCAGGTTCTTGCCTAGTTTGATGATGTACTCCAATTGCTTGTTGGTTACCCGACCGTTGCCGTTTCCATTGCCTCCGTTTCCATTGGTGTTATTGGCACCATTGCCGCCCCTTGACTGGCTATTATTGTCCGCTGGATGCGGAGGGTCAGGATTATTGGTTTGGCCTTTGTTCCCGTTTCCATTACTGGGCGGAGTCTCTTGGTTTGCCTGATATGTTTGATCGGCCTGAGATTCATTCAAATGTGAGATTTCCTCAGCCCCACAATATTCTACGCCGTATCCAGCGAATCGAAGGGCTCTGGCAATCGCGATGGACTCGCAAATTTGGACGAAAACTGGCGCCAGTTTTTCGTCCCTTTGAACACTATACATTCCAATTCCAGAGAACGTTCCTTTCTGGGTAGATACCGTTGCTTGAACGACTGCAACGTTCTGGTCATAATTCACAATCTGAGTGGAAATGGATAATGTCTTGTTTTCTTCATGGGCCAGTCTTAAGCGTCCCCCGAGTTTTGGATAAATAGTATTGACGTATTGGTTAAGTTTCCTGTCGAATCGGCTGATTGTGATCAGCTCATCGTCTCTAAACATGCCTTTGGCTTTCGGGTCCATAAGGTCCTCCTTTTTGGACATAGGTGTAGATTGGGATTGGAGATGATTTTTGGAATATTTTGGATTAGATTTGATCAGATATCGGTGAGAGAAAGGTTTTTGATTTTTTCGGCGGGGGCATTGCTGGATCAGATTTAGGACTGAAGCTCCTTTAAGAATCGGGAGGCAAAGGCTTCTTGGCCGTTCTGGCTATTTCTGTAGGTAATGGTCAGATGATCCATGGCTCGGGTTAGTGCCACGTAGAACAATCGACGTTCTTCCTCCACTTGTTCTATTGTTCCCAAAGAGTTATAATGAGGAAGGATGCTTTCATTTACACCGGGGATAATCACTGCCCGGA
>JADFXY010000546.1:0-2691 GCA_015233355.1 Deltaproteobacteria bacterium
AAATTGCCAACGCAATCATTTTGGTACATCAACTCACGAATTGTGGAACGTTACTTCTCGATTCTAAATTCACGACCGGGTCTCGACATTGGCTTGCGTCTGGCTTAAGTTAATGACATTGGGTTGCGTGTTACGGGTTGCGGGTTGACGGGGCACCGGACGAATTTGTTTCTAATAGACTATTCCGCTTAAGCCCTGAAAGGGCGCCCTATGTTAGCCCGGCGGCAACGCCCTGGGTACGGGGCCAATGGGGTTGAATTAAAGAGTGGCCTGACCATCTTCAGATATGATAAGATTCCTCACATTTGTTATAGCGTAGCGCAGTGACGGCACAATTGATGTCATGATTACGTCAAATCATGCGTAATCTGCGACTGGTTTAATGGATGTTGAAGTTACCCCAAAGAGGAATGTATGCAGGAATGCAGTTATCTACCCGGCCATGACAAACCGCATAAAAAACCACATCCGCTGGCTCGCTTCTTTCCGTTTGTCGAGGTGTTGGCTACTCACCGTCTGCACGATTACGCCACTGATCTTCTGGCGGGCGTCATTATTTCGGTGGTGCTTATTCCAGAGACCATCGCCTACGCCTCTTTGGCCGGCCTTCCGGCCAACATGGGACTATATACCGCAATTGTGGCCTTCCTCATCTACGCCCTGGTCGGTCCATCGAGGCAACTGGTCGTTGCGCCCGTATCAGTGGTGTCGCTCATGGTGGCTGCCGCGCTCGGTCCGATGGATTTGACCCCGGAGGAATACGTCGCCTGCGCCACGATCCTGTCCCTGGTGAGCGGCATTTTCTTCATTCTCCTTGGAATCATGCGGGCCGGCCAGCTCGAAAATTTTATATCCCACCCCGTGCTGATCGGCTTTACGACGGCCGCCGCGCTCATCGTGGCCATTACTCAGGTGCCGCACCTGCTGGGCATACACCTGCATTCGGACGGCGGCTCGAGCAACATCCTGTACACTCTGTACCTGTCCATCATTCATGCGAATGAGTGCAACTGGGCGACCCTGCTCATTGGTCTATCGGGCATAATCTCCATTGTGCTTTGTCATCGGATCAGTCCCCTGGTTCCCGGACCACTGGTGAACCTGGTGCTTGGGGTGGGTATTGCGACAGCTTTGGCCGGAATTACCGGAACAAAAGTTGAAACCATCGGAGAGATCAAAGGCGCCCTCCCCGCGTTTATGCTGCCCAAGCTGAATGAGCCATGGCTCTATTCCGGGTCATTCCATCTAGGCGATCTGGTGGGAGTCGGCCTGGTCATCGGATTAGTCTCCTTTATCGAGACCCTCTCCATTTCCAAGATAATGGCCGGACGGACGAAACGCCACGTCGATGCTAATCGGGAGCTACTTTCTCTGGGACTGGCCAACCTTGGCGGTGCTTTTTTTCAATGCTACCCTGCGGCCGGCAGCCTGTCCAAATCCTCGGTCAGCTTCCAGGCGGGCTCCCGGAGCCAGTTGGCAGCCATGTCCGCAGTCACCATGGTCATCCTCACCTTACTGTTTCTCACCCACTACCTGGCCCTCGTGCCGAAGGCTTGTCTGGCCGCCATCGTGATGATCGCGGTCTACCACCTCATCGATTTTAAGCAGATCATTCGGGCTTTCAAGGTGAAGAAGACCGACGGCATGGTTATCATGGTAACTTTTCTGACCACGCTGGCCCTCGGAGTTCAGATGGGCATCCTGCTCGGAATCATCTTTTCCTTCGGCTACATCATCTGGCAGGTCGCTCGGCCGCGTGTGGCCGTTATGGGGAGACAGGAAGGAACCACGGCCGGCTTCCACGATATCGAACTGGGCCAGGCAGAAACCTGGCACGATCTACTCATCATTAAAGTGGAGGGCCCGCTCTACTTTGCCAATGCCACCTTGGTCGAGAACTCGGTCATCAACCTTCTGGCCGACTACCCGGAGGTTCGGACCATCATCATCAATGCCGGCGCGATCACGGACATGGACAGCTCCGGGGACAAAGTCCTCTGGAACCTTCTCAGGATCATGATTCAAAAGGAAGTTCATTTTCTCATGGTTGCGGTAACCAAGCCCGTACTCGAAATAATGGGCAGGTCGGGCTTCTACGAATTCCTTGGTCCTGAAAACTTCTATCACGCCCTTCCCGAGGCTGTTGCCGCAATGGGCCCAACCTCAACATTGGTGCAATCAGAGGCAGCTTGCGGGGGACGTCCTTGAACGCCGGTTAAAGGCCATCGAGCCGACACGCCACTGGTTTGTTCAAGCCAGTTTCATTCGGCAGCACGACTGGTTTTAGACGTATCTAGTGGAAGCAACTTCAGTTAGCGACATCGTACCGCACCCCTAATTTAACCGTATTGGGGCAACGCCCTGGGAAATAGGCCGGGTTACTGGTTGCGGGGGAATTTGCAATAAAGTGCTTCTATATCCCGAATCAGGTCCTCGGGCAAGAAAGGCAACTTCTCTTTCGGCAGTTCAGCGAACAGCCCCTCACTTCTGGCCAGGGTCGTTCCCGACTGATCCTCTAGTCCGCCGGTCATTTTAATGGCATTAGTGCGACTGGCATCCTTGACTTCACCCCAAACTCCATTACCGGGAACTATCCAGGAGACCACAATGAAACAACCTCTTCCAAAACTCACCGGGCACAGCTGCTTTGCCTGCGGGACGGAAAACCCCTTTGGGCTAAACATGAATTTC
>JADFXY010000547.1:0-2691 GCA_015233355.1 Deltaproteobacteria bacterium
TTGCTAATCGATTTTTTGGCGAGCTAAAGTTTGCCCCCCATTTCTATCCTGCCAGGCTTTCTGCTCCAGCCAATACTCAAATCCCGGCTAAGAGGATCAAAGAGCCTGGGATTCAGAATGTTTTCGTTTGCTCAATGGCCGATCTTTTTGGCGACTGGATACCGCAGGAATGGATAGATCAGGTCATGGAGGTTTGCGATAAGAGCCGTCAATGGACCTACATATTTTTAACCAAGAATCCGAAGCGACTGCCGAGCATCAATTTCCCGCCCAACGCTTGGGTTGGGACAACCGTTGACACCCAGGCCCGTGTCGCTGGAGCCGTTGAAGCATTTAAGAGTGTCGAAGCAACAGTCAAATTCATGAGTTGTGAACCATTGATGAGCGAGCTTGAGTTTCCAAATGACGACATCAGCATGTTCGATTGGGTTATCGTCGGGGGACGAAGCAAGACCAGCGGGATGCCGGAGGGCCAGCCCGAAAGGTTTTGGGTGCAAAAATTGTTGAATAACGCCTGGGCAAATGAAGTATCTGTTTATGTGAAACCCAATTTAAGGGCCGGGGTGAAAGAATATCCAGGATAGAATTGAACCGGCGGCCTCAGAACCCGCCCTGAGTGTCAGGCCTGGCGTTTTACTGCGGTCTGGCCGGTGTGAGGCCCAGGGCAGGGTCAACGCCTTTGGGCGGGTAGATCGGGCTGCGAAAGGGTTTAGAATGTGCTTAGGCAGAGTTAATGCCAGATAAAGGCAATGTGTAATAATTACTCTCAACATTGAGAAAGGAGATTTTATGCCATATAATGTTGGTGATATGCAGTCAATCATTGGACAAGCAGGCGATCTTTTTGTTCATGCTAAAATAGAGGCGGCGGCAGGCAACTGGGTGGGATGTCGATTTGTTCTGGAAGAGTATTTCGCCCAGCACCCACAATTGGCCGAGGCAGATTATGCCAACGTAGATTACGGAGATGTCCTAGATCTATTCACTTTGCTGAGCGAAACCGGCTTATGCGATTCGCCTGACAACTCGGTCACCAGAAAGATATTCATATCTGTGTCCGCCCAGGCGATCCGAAGGGCGCCACAGGAAGTCAAGGACATGATGGACGCTAAGCTGATGGAACTTTGGCCTGATCTACGACAGCATGTTGTTGGATATGATGAAAACGATAAGCCCGTTTTCCACCTGACCGGCGCGGCTAAAGCCTTCGGTCTGACAGAAGATGAAATCATCGAGATTTTGAATCAAAGCGATTGGCCCGAAACCACCGTTCACTCGATTCAATGAAACTGCTGCCGGCAGACATTCACCAGGAGGTAATCGGCGCGGTCAGGAAGGGTTCCCAGGTGACTCTGCCGGCCGGAAGGGTTCCCATGACCCGGATACCCTGTAAGGGACCCCAAATATTCAACCAGTCCAAAATTGGATCGGTTGAACTCTCCACTCATTTTTTCCTTATCCGGCACTATGACCACCCGGATCGGTGAGGCTCATTCAGGTTTGGCCGGGGGGGGACCCCAGTAACCCGATAGGTCATATCTACTATGTGCAGATTTGCACAGTCAAGGTTGGGCCGTCAACTATAAAATCTTTTAATAGTGAATGGCCTATGTCCGTGGAGAGAGCAACACTATATACACGTCACAGCGAACGCAGACCCCCGCGTCGAGTCGGGGTAGGGTTCCCTTCGGTCTGCCCGACCAGTCGGTCGGCCGGCAGCGGACCAGCCGACCCACAAGACCAGGCCCGAGCCAGACCCAAGGCGGCCAGACAGTCACCCAGGTCAGGTCGAATCACCACCACCGTCGTCAGGATCGGCAGCCCCCAGCAGGCCCGAGTTGGCCACAATCGGAGTACATATTGTCTTTAAACATCTAAAAGCAGCTATCATGCCACTATTAACTTGACAAACCCAAGTCTCTCCGCTATGATGGAATCAAGGATGAGGGAAGTCGAGAGCAACTAACACACCACACAATAGCAAGGGAGACGACGATGGAAAAAGAATACCAAATGGCGAGACGAGCATCAGAAATAGCTATCTCCAGGGCGGAGTGCTTCCCCTTCGGCGCTGACCGGCTTGTCTGGTCATTATCCCACTGTGATTTTCTCCGGGCCGCATGTTGTTTCGCACTGAACAACAAAACCGACGGGTTGCGTCACATCCAGACTGCACATAACCGGATTAACTCCGCGGGGCTATCACTCCACTAAATCACACGGGCCGGGGCGACCCGGCCATATATAAGGGGGAAAGACGATGATGACGACAGAGCAGATCAAGAGAGTTCAGAATAGCATCCGGCCGGCAATCGGCTACACTGCGGGATTGAGTAATGCCGGTGACTATTGGCGGCTTAGATGTGTCCCGGTCGGCGGTTCTTACCGTGACCACTTTGTCCTGGAAGTTGTTGACGCGGACGCGTGGGACATCACCAGCGTCGAGGGAATCGGCGAAGCTGAAATGAGCCGGGTAGTTGACGGCCTGGGCAAGCTGATCAACTAATCTAAGTCCGGCCGGGTTATGCCCGGCTTAATCGTAACATTCGCACGGATCGTAGTTAGACGTTAAAAAATACTTTGCAAATAAAGGCCAAATCTGATGTTGTCTTTGTTAGACAGTGTTACAAAATGAAACACTTAGGGCCGGGGGCTTGTTCCTTGGCCTTTTTTCTTTCAGGGGGGGGGCAA
>JADFXY010000548.1:0-2635 GCA_015233355.1 Deltaproteobacteria bacterium
GTTACTCCTTGCTGGTTGCCCATTGCGGGATAATCATGACACCTTGAATGGTCTCAATTGCACTGGCAAGCCCATGTTTCGTAATAGCCGTTGAAGATACTCAGCAACCAGCAACCGGCAACATGCAACATGCAACACCCTATTGCACGAAAGCCGGGTTTGCTCCCATCGAGCAGGACCCGGCTTTGTTAGTCACCAATATTAACGGTCTATTCCACTTTGTACTTGCCGGCAAAGGAGGCGATGACATTACCTCCGGGTAGGACAAAGGTGGCGGTGCCGTTTTTCACTTCTACCCAGTAGTCGAATTTCTTTTCTTTATTATCAGCCCCACCCCACCATTTTTTGAGCAGGTCTCCGGCGTTGAGTCCCATTTCCTTGAGCTTGAACCCGCTGGTCACGGCCAGGTTCCCGGCGGTGGTGACCGCATCAAAAGTAGCTGATATTCTCAAATAATTTGTTTTACCACCGGGAATCCATTGATGTTCGAAGTAAGTCACGGTATTAACATCGAATCCAGGTTCAAAGGCGATGGTGAATTGGGCTTCTTCCATCTTTACAGGGAAGGTATTGGGATTTTCTAAAGTAAAGATGAAATCAACGACCATGACGCTGCCGACGGGGAGGATAGTCTCTTTGACCGGTTCGGCCTTACCATCTTTGCATTCCCATTTGGTGGCAGGTCTCATGAAGAACCCGGGCCATACTTTCGCAAATTCGATATGATCAAGCTTCACCACAGGTTGTTTGACATCCCCGGCCGGTGCAGCTACGGCCGCATTCATGGCTAAGCCATTGAGGTCATGGGCACAGGGCACGGCCATAAGGCAGCCCAAGGCAAGGGTCACGAGAGCAATTGCGGTCACCAGGATTTTAGGCATACTTCGTCCTCCTTATGTTGAAAAGTCGGCCGGCCGAAATCAAGTCAGCCAACGTTTCCGGCGTTTGTAATGTTTGACTTCTCTAAAGCTTTTTCTGGACCCCTTGTCCGTCAGCCCCAGGTAGAAGTCTTTGATGTCAGGGTTTTCCCTGAGCCTTTCCGAGGTATCATCCATCACGATGCGGCCGTTTTCCATAACATAGGCATGTGGCGCCACGTTCAGAGCCAGCTTGGCATTTTGCTCCACCAACAAGATGGAGATACTTTGTTCAGTATTCAACTTAGTGACAATATTGAAAATTTCATGAATCAACATTGGCGCCAGACCCATGGATGGTTCATCGAGCAAGATGAGTTTGGGACAAGTCATCAAAGCCCGGCCGACGACAGTCATCTGCTGCTCACCCCCACTGATAAACCCCGCGGTTTCATTTCTTTTCTGCCGAAGCCGAGGGAAATAGTGGTATACCATCTCCAGCCCTTCTTTGACGGTCTTGCCGGACTTCTTTGTCAGCAAGTGGGCGCCCACTCTGAGGTTTTGCTCCACCGTCAGGTGTTCGAAAACGCGGCGGCCTTCGATCACCTGGACGATCCCGGAACGGGAGATATGCTCCGCTGATTGTTTGTCGATGCGGTTGCCCTCAAATTCAATGCTCCCGTCGGTCACCTCACCGTCTTCGTGATTGAGCAGACCGGAAATAGCCTTGAGAGTGGTGCTCTTGCCGGCCCCATTCGCCCCCAGCAGAGCGACAATAGAGCCGCGGGGGACTTCGATGGACACCCCTTTCAAGACAAGGATGACTTCATGATATCTGACTTCGATGTTATTCAATTTCAGGATTGGATCCGATGCCAAGGGCCATACCTCCCTGGGTAAAAACGATTGAAATTGTCTCCTGGCAGTCGCTCGGGAGTAATCGGCGGAGCCCGGCCCGGACCTGAATAAAAAAGATCCTGACCGGACTAATCCAAAATGCCGACTACCATCCCAGCCACTTATTTTGCCAGTTTTCGGGCCACCGGGCCTTGAGGTCAACCTTCTCCAAGACGCTAAACTTGCCGCCCTTGTATTGATAGATGTTCACGACAGGCGAAGGTCTATGATCCGTGGCCGAGTAGGACACCGGCGGAATACCCAACCCCAGGTTCAAATCTTTTATGGTTTCAAACCCTTGCTTCAAGATGGATTCACCGGTGAGGGGTCCTTTTTTGTCAGCCCTCATCAGGGCCTCTTTCAGCACCAAGACCGCACCCCAGCCTTGGATAGTCCGAATCAAGCGCTTATCCAAGGGGATCGAAGGATTGACCTTCTTGGCATAGGTCAGCACATTGTCCATCCCGTCAACTTTTTGGCCAAAAAAAGCGCATGTCGTCACCCCGATGGCCCCCTCCGCCGCTTCCGCCGCCAGGCGGGGCAGGTTTTCGTCAAAGCCCCACACGTTGATAATGTGGTTGGCTCCCAGGCCCAGGGCATAGGCATCGCGCATGGCGGCAGCCACCGACATGGTTGTATTCCCGTGCCAGACCAGATCAGGTTTAAATGACTTGGCGCCTAAAACCTGACTCTTGCAATCGAGGGCGGTCAGAGAGATATCTTGATCGGGACCGACTTCAAATCCCAACAGGGCGGCCTGATCTTTTATGGCCTTGATCGGGGCGCTGGCATAAGGAGCCGGGAAGGCATAAAAGCACACGAACCGGGGTTTGTCTTTCTTGTCACGCCGTTCCTTAAACTTGGCGTCCTTCATCCAGACT
>JADFXY010000549.1:0-2633 GCA_015233355.1 Deltaproteobacteria bacterium
ACTATTCGTTAGGATCTGTCGGGCCTGATGGTCTATTTCTTCGGTTGAGGTTGGGCCGTTTGATCCATGGCGCCCAGCCTGGAAAAGTGCAGAGTGACGAACCGCCATTGGCCGTTTTCCTTGATCGCTGTACCGGAAAGATTTAATGAGCGTTCCTTTTTTTCTTTGTTCACCATCTTCGAAAGGGTTTTAGTCACGGTGAACCAGGCCGCATCACCTTTGGAACTGGTGGAAATCCAGTCATACATTGTAGTTATTTCACCGGCTTTAAATGAGTTGAAGAATTGGCTATAAGCAGATTCGATCCCTTGTTTTCCCAAGTAGGTTTCACCTGGGCCGGTCCCCATCACGACGATTTCAGGTCCTGAAGAGAAAGTCGCCATGATGCCATTGGCGTCTTGGGCGTTAAAAGCTTTATCTTGCTGTTCCACCAAGGCTTTGATCTCAGATCCAATTTTGTCGCCTCCCTGCTGGGCCAAACATGGTGAGACCACCGCAAAACAAACCAGTAATGCAAGAATAAGACTCCGTTTAATGGCCATGTTTTCTCCTTTCGTGTAATTTAAATTGGTTAATTGATCATCAATATCCGCCGCTCTTGGCGTCCGTCGTCAAACCGGCCAAGGTCACAAGATACGGACGGAGAAATTCAAGGGATCATAACTTGAAGTAGACCATCTTTCCGCTTTTTACTATATTTTTTTAATTTTTCAAATTCATCGGCAGCAAAACTGTGTTTGACGGTTTCCCCACACCTTCCCTGGCAATAAGTTGAAAGCCCAAAACGGACCATGGCTTTTTAGAAGATCTATGACATATTAATTTTATTTATACCACAGCTTGCAAGAAAAAATCGGGGCTGGAACAACCAAAGTTGGATTAGTATTGTTTGTATATAGACGGGAAACAAAATAGACCCCAGACGGCGAACTGGGGTCGAGAAATCGCTAAAAGAGGCTATGTTTATAAGGTGAAATTAAAGCCTGACAACGTTCTTGGCTGTAGGTCCCCGGCTGCTGTCTTCCACATCAAAACTTACCCGGTCACCTTCATTGAGGTTCTTGAAGCCGGGCATATTGATGGAAGAATAGTGAACAAAGATGTCTCGCCCGTCTTCCTGACTAATAAAGCCATATCCCTTCTTCTCACTAAACCATTTCACGATACCATTTGCCAAAGCACTAACCTCCTTTTCTTAAATAAAGGTAAAACAAGTCTGCAGTCATAAGGTCTGACCGCCGGTCGGGAAAATCAGGGTCAGGTTACCCTTCTAATTTATATATCATAATTTCATAAGATCAGGCAAGCAAATTAGTCAAGTACAAAGAAATATTGCAGGCGGTCGGCGGTCTGTCTTCGGATTCAGCAAAATAAATAATAACGGCTTGTTAACCGAATGATTCACAGCTAATAGGGCTGGGGGAAGGTATTATTCCGTTGCTTTCGTCTGAAAGTCGATGGCCTGCGGATATCCGAATCCATGATTTAACTCATTAATAATTAATAATAAATGGGAACAATAAACCTGGATTAGCTTGATTTAAGCCTGGCTCTAAGGTAAAGTTATGGTCTCGCCCAGGTTGATTGGAATCTCATAGGTCATTTTTTTCTCCGAAGGGTGACCGGTTCCGTTGTCGCAAGAGAGGAATGACCTGCACGGCCCGAATCCGACACCACGATCTGATGCAATTGAAAAGGAAGAGATCATGTCCCATGACTGCCCTCACGAAAATCACGCCCATGATCCATACCATCACACCTGTAAAGATTGCCGCCGGCAGGACTGCGGCGGGCATCACCTGGCTTTGCACGTAGCCAAGGCCCTGGTCGAGGACGGGGACGACTTCATTGTCCGCCTGGCTCCGGCCAACATGGACTTCTTGCATCTGGATGAAGGGGGTTTTATCCTGATTGAAGGTGCGGCCAGGGCTGTGGCCCCGGTTGGCCCCGTTTTGCCGGGACAACAAGCCGAGGCCGTCATCCATCTTGATGCCGTGACCATGAAGAACGCCGGCACGTCCATCTTCAAGAAAGTCATCTGCCAAAAGCCGGAGGACCAGCCGGCCCAGGAAGTCGTGTTGACGCCGGTCGGACCGCCGCCTTTAAAAAAGGACTGGCGCCGTCATCTGGAAGATCATCTTTGCGGTTCCATTATATTAAAAGATAATACTATCTCCTTGAAATTCGCCGGGGAGCGAAGAGCAGCGTTTCTTGTCTCCAACACGATCCCGACGGGCCGGTGAAGGTCGTGACGGAGACGGATATCGTCATCGCAGAAAAAGAAGGCGAAGAAGAATTACCTGGGACGGTGGACTATTCAGACATCGGCGGATTGGAAAAAGAATTGGCCAGGGTGCGGGAGATTGCGGAACTTCCCCTAAAGTTTCCCGAGATCTTCGCCCGGTTGGGCGTGGATGCACCGCGGGGTATCTTGCTCTTTGGCCCACCAGGGTGCGGCAAGACGTTGGTGGCCAGGGCCCTGGCCCAGGAGACGGAAGCCAATTTCTACCACATCAACGGCCCGGAAATCATGCAGAGCCACTATGGCCAGAGCGAGGAAAAACTCCGGTCTATTTTTGAAAAGGCCCAGAAGGAAGCTCCAGCCATAATCTTTTTGGATGAAATTGACGCCA
>JADFXY010000054.1:0-16042 GCA_015233355.1 Deltaproteobacteria bacterium
TGTCCGCTTCAATGCAAAGCCTTTCCATAGGTAAGATCGGAGGGCAGATGGTGGCGCTTCCGCCGATCACCGGTTGGGCTCAGGCAACTACCTGAACCGGCCATAAGCGGCGCCATCTTAAAGAAACGGCTGACATGGAGACGTTGGAGATTCCTGATTGAGCCTGGTTAACTAAATGCACATCGAGGATAACATGGCTCACCGGCTTCCACGATTGGCTCACTAGCAACGGCCAACGGGCTGCGAGACGAGGTATCATGGGACGATGGAACACGGTGGCGGCCTACCTGGAAGGCACCCGGCACCGGAAAACGGGAACGGAATGCCAGGATTACGGTGAAGTGCTGGCCGTATCTGAGGAAATGATTCTGGGCGCCCTGGCTGATGGCGCCGGCCGCGTCAAATACTCCAGTCATGGGGCGGCTCTGGCGGTGAAGACAACCCTTCAAATGTTGGCTCAAGCGGACTGGAAACCAATCACCTCTGAGGAAGAAACAAGGGCCGTTTTCCTAAAGGTATTGGACGCCGTAGGCCGCGCCTTCAGCTCCAGGGCCGGGCGGGCTGGCTGGTTGGTTAACGATATGGCCTGCACCTTGCTCGCTTTTGTGGCCACACCGGATTGGCTGGCGGCCATGCAGGTTGGGGACGGAGCCATGGTGGTTCGGACTGCCGGCGGTGAGTACGAACTCTTGTTTACGCCCGATAAGGGAGAGTACGTTAACACTACGACTTTTGTCACCTCCGCTAATGCCGGCCGGGAAATGCAGACTAGAATGATCAGGAGACCGCCTGTGTTTATCTGCGCGGCCAGCGACGGATTAGAGCACGTGTCCATTCGTTACCGGGACTGGACTCCGCACCAGCCGTTTTTCGCACCTTTGGAGAAATACATCGCCTCTCAACCCAACAAAAATCAGGCTAACATAGATTTCTTAGATTTCCTTGATTCAGACAGGCTAAACGCCAAGACCGATGATGACAAGACCATGATCTTGGGCGCCCTAACCAAATCTGAGTGACGCATTCGCCCTCGGGGTGGTCACCGGCATCTCAGCCACAAACCATTTATGGTCATGAATAAATATGGGTTATCTCATTGATGCCGCGGACGGACGGCAGATTGAACTCCGGCGGAAAATAAGCAGCGGCGGCCAAGGCTCCATCTGGACTACGGATAGGCCGGGATGTGTAGCCAAGGTGTACCATAGCTTTGACCGGGACTGCCACAAGAAGCTGGAGATTATGCTAAAGAACCGGCCACATGATCCTACCGCGGGGCAAAATCACATCTCCATCGCCTGGCCCGTCACCTTGCTCAATGACCACCGGAAACGGTTTGAAGGGTTCTTGATGCCGGCCGTGCCCAAGGGGTTGAGCCTGGTCAGTGTCTATAACCCCAAACTCCGCAAGGTCAAAGCGCCGGGGTTTGATTGGTACTATCTCCATACCGCGGCTTTGAACGTGGCCATTATCATGAAATCCGTCCATGAGATGGGGTATGTCATCGGAGACATAAAGCAGGACAATCTTCTAATCAACGATCAGGCCCTGATGACGATCATCGACACCGATTCATTTCAAGTGACCGACCCGCAAAGCCGGCGGACATTTGTTTGCCCCGTCGGCTCAGATGGATATACCCCTCCGGAATTATTAGGCAAAAATTTTGCCAAGATAACCCGGACCGAGGTGCATGACCGGTTTGGGTTAGGGGTCCTGATCCATCTGCTGTTATTCGGGTATCATCCCTTTTTCGGCCAATGGAAAGGCCGTGGGGAACCACCGGATCAGAACGAACTTATCGCCAAAGGCCATTGGCCCTATGCCCCTGCCTCGAAACTCGTCCCAGGCCCTTTATCCATCCCTATCGATACCGTCCATCAAGAGTTGCAGAAATGTTTTCGGCGGTGTTTTGCCGATGGCCATGCCCATCCCAAGGCGCGTCCCACTGCAGATGAATGGCGGCTGGCCCTCCAGGCAGCCATCCTGGATTTGAATGACTGCGCCCAATCTGCCGGCCATTGGTACTTGAAAGGCGTCAAAAAATGTTATTGGTGTGAAAGATATAGTCAATTAAAAACCGACATCTTTCCGGCCGGTCCCAATGCCGGTAGCAATATTATCGTCTTAACCCAGCAACTCCATCAATGCCTGACCAGCGGCGAAGAACGGAAGGCCGTTAAGTTGTGGCAACGACATAAGCTGCTTCAAAAAAGCCGGCAACTGCGCGGGCAGGCTCAACAACTCGATAATCTGGCCAAGACCCTGGCCGACCTTGACCAGATTACGGCGGTATACCGATGTAACGCCGATGACGAAGAAAAATTTGTTCTTCTGTGGGACGGCAACCCCAACCTGGCCCAATGCCGGACGGCCCACTCAGAGCAGCTAGGCGGGATGTCCATATTTCAATTAATGAGCCTGCTTAAAAAACGGTTGGTCGTTTACCGAATACTGGATCAGGCCCTGGCCTATCAAACCCGCGGGATGCTGAATGAAGCCGGAGAAAAAGAAATTGTGTCGGCTTATGATCGCCATAGCCAGATCTTGGCTGGGAGCCGAAAGGCCAAGACCGATTATCTCCCCCGCGTCGAAGAAGCCCGGCGGCGGCTAACCGCCTGGAAACAATTCCAGACCGTAGTCGGCGCCGCATCGAGCGACGAAAGACAGTTGGTCACGGCCTGGGGCGCAAACGGGTTGCTGGACAATTTTGAGCCCGCCCGGGCATTCTTGCCTCAAATCGACGAGGCCCGGCGAAAAATAGCTTGCCTGGAACAGTTTATTTCGCGCGCCATTGATGACATTTTCAACCGGAATCAAACATTTCTTCAGATCAAGCCGGCTTTGGATACTAATAATGACGCGGCCATTTGCGCGGCTTGGGATGAACAAGCCTGCGGCCGCTTGACCCGGATGGAACCTTTCCGTGACCGCATCCGCCAGGCCTTTAAACGGCATGTTCTTGACGCCGTGGTTTTAGAGCCTTTGCCCCTGGGCATCGGGAAAAGAACAGGAAACAACCTGTCTATCCGCTGGAAGTGGCCGGGTGAATTAGGATTGTGCTGCCTGGCCGTTTCCGGCGCGGGATTCCCCCAAGCGCCGCCAAGCCAACCCGGAGAAGGAATATTCATCTCGCGGGAAAAATACGAGAATGCCGGCGCAGCAGTGGTCCCTTTTACCGGCGACACGGCCTTTATCTCCATCTGGCCGGCAGCCTATGTGTGCGACACACTGATTACAGGTGTCCGGCGGCTGGAGCTGAAGATCCGTTTAGCTCAGCAGATTTTCTATAACGTTAAGAAATCACGGAGCGGGAAACCGGCCCAAGTGGAGATTATGGCCGCGGATCCGGTCTTGCTCCCGTCCCTGGTGGTCCTCGGGGCCAAAGGACGTGTACCCTTGGGGCCAAACGACTCCGGCGCCCGGATGATGCATCGGATTTCCCCTGGAGCATTAGACAGTGTTAACCCAATGATTATTTCTTTACCTCCAGTTAATGGCCTTAACGCCGGGATCAATATCCGTCTTTTTCCCCAAAATCAGTCTGACTCCAACTGGCTGCAGATTAACCACCCCGCGGCGGATAAATCAACTTTGTAGAGGTAACTTATGCCTTTTACTTCTCCTTTTTCCAAGATACTCTGCCCGTTTTGCTTCAAGAATTTCCATTTTTCCAAGGCCCCCTTCCGCTGCAGCAATACCCCGCAAAAGTGTCAGCCGCAGCGGGATATGGTGTTGGAGAAACATCAGGGAAAAGCCGGCCCCCCGCTGGGACCGGTATTTGAGCCCGACCAGACGGCTTTTTCCCGGATATTCTCGCTCTGGGAAAAACAATGTCCTCAGTGTGGAATGCCGGCTATGGTCCGGGTTTGCCCCGAATGTCACTCCCGCCTCCCCCACAGCATTGTGGATCTGTCCCATGAGATCATTGCGGTGGTTGGGGCCCGGGATGTGGGCAAGTCCCATTTCATCGCCGTGCTGATTAAACATCTTGAAGAGACATTACGGGGATTACCGGGACTGATTTACTCCCAGGGGGACGACACATCCAGGCTTTACGAGCAATATTATTATACGCCCCTGTTTAAGCTCCGGCAGGTTTTACCCCAAACGCAACAGGCCGGCGTCAACCCCGTGGTCAGGCAGCCCCTGATCTATCGGATGGATTTCGGCAAGAATCTGTTTAGGAAATCGATCAACCTGGTCTTGTTCGACTGCGCTGGGGAAGATGTCAAAGACCAGGATGTGCTGCATATTTATCTCGATTATATCATTCACGCCGCCGGGTTGATTTTCTTGATTGATCCCCAATCATTCTCCAAGGCAGGGACCCAGCCTTACGGGGCGGCCAGGCCTGGGCAAACTCGGCCGGAACAGGTGGTTGAAAATGTGTTCAACAATTTTGACCGGATGCGCAAGGGGCTCCGCTTCGGGAAGATCACCGTCCCGGCCGCCTTTGTCTTGACTAAAATTGATGCCATGAGCTCGGCTATTGACCCAGGCAGCGTGCTGCGCCGCCCCAGCAATCATGACGGCGGAGTAGACGCCGAAGACCTTAAGCGGATCTCCGAGGAAGTCACGTCCTATATCGCCGCCTGGCGAGGAGACCATCTACTTAATCTGGCTGAACAAAAGTTCGCCAGGCCGGCTTTTTTCGGGATATCCTCACTGGGCAGCCCTCCTCAAGGGAACGCCGTCTCCTCCATTGCCCCGTTTCGCGTGGCCGACCCTTTGCTGTGGATCCTTAATCAGTTGGGATACGTCCCGGGAAAAGGCAAAACCGGTTCGTGGCAGAGTATGAGAAGTTTGGTCTCAACCAGGTTGGGATTAATGGCGGTAGTCCTTATGCTTATTTTGTTTGTGGCCGGCTTGTTAATCTGTTCCAACAAAAAGGAAGACCGGAAACTAACCATTCCTTTCTCAAGCACGGCCCGGCGGGCCCTGAAGCAGAATGAAGTGTTGAAAGATGGATTAAGTGCATTCAGATCCGAGAATTATAAAACCGCGGTGGAAAGATTTCGCCATTTGGAGGGAGAAGATTCAATAGCCCAGTATTATTTGGGCGTTATCTATGAACAGGGGTTAGGCGTATCGGCTGATTGTGATACGGCCACGAAATGGTACCGGAAGGCTGCCGAAGGTGGGAATGGGGATGCGCAGTTCGCCTTGGGTAGAATCATTGACAGAGGAAAATGTGAGCGAGCGTCTGGAAGTGCTGGATCAGATTTTGTCGCAATGCAGAGGAGATAAGAAACACTTTTTAGTGACTGTTGGCGATCAGCGGCCTGAACTGCCGGCCCAGGCTGCACGGTCGATATCGTGGGGTTGAGAAAACTATGAAGAATATTCTCTTATCTCGGATATTCATCTGGATATGTGTCTTCTTCTTCATCGCCCTGGGCTTTCTGGTCGGCCTGTTTCCGGCATCGGACGAACGGCCGCCGGACTGTGAAGAAGCGATAAAGTGGTTTATGAAGGCCGCGGAACAGGAACGTGTTGAGGCCCAGTACGAACTTGGTTTGAAATATGAATCCGGCTGCGGTGCGATCAAACCGAACCGGGACGAAGCCAGGAAATGGTTTCAACGGGCGGCCCGGAACGGCTCTGTGTTGGCCGGACAACGTCTTGACCGGCTTACCCAACGGCCTGCCGGCAGCACAGATGGCAACCAACCCAAGTCGGCCGCCCAACGCCTTGGAAGAGCCGGGCCGAAAAAGGATAAAATATGTGCCTATGCCGGCGCGATTTATGAAGGCGATCTCAATAATGACAAACCCCAGGGCAGGGGGGTTATGATGTGGCCAAACGGGGCGATTTATGAAGGCGACTTTGCAGACGGCAATCTGACCGGCAAGGGAAAACTTATCTGGCCCAACGGCGGCCGTTATGAAGGCGGCTTTGTGGATAATAAACGGGCGGGCAAGGGGGTTGACGTTTATCCAGACGGTAGCCGTTATGAAGGCGACTTTGTAGATGACAAACCGACCGGCAAGGGAAAACTCATCTGGCCCAACGGCGGCCGTTATGAAGGCGACTTTGAGATAATAAAAGGACCGGCAAGGGTGTTGAGATTTGGCCGAACGGTAACCGTTATGAAGGTGACATTGTAGACGGAAAACGAACCGGCAAGGGAAAATTCATCTGGGCGGACGGTCATCTTTATGAAGGCGAGTTTGTAGATGACATACAGACCGGCAAAGGTGTCCTGGTGTTGCCGAACGGTGATCGTTATGAAGGTGATTTTGCAGATGGAAAATGGATTAGCGGGTCCTATCCAAAAAAAAATGATCGCTGACAGCAGATCGATAGCCAAATCGTGGGGCATTGGCATTAATCGCCGGGGATTGGGACCCACTTTTCGGCTTAAACAATCTGACAAAGAATAAACCATGGAACAATTCTGCTATACGTCTTGCCGGACCGGCGCCAGTGTCAGTGGTTATGGCGGGTTCGGGGTCCGGTGTCTGTCCGGGGGGTTGTCTGAAGCCATGGCCCGGTCCATGCTGCCTCAGGTCAAGTACGAACTACCGCCGGGCGTCAATCCCCGGACCATCTCCCTGGATGCGGCCCCGGTCAAACTAACCTTTTTCCTGTTCCAGGGCGTCCCGGTCATGGCCCAGGCCGTGCTGGCCGGTCCGGACCCTGAAACCGGCCGGGATGGCAATTTCTTTACCCATGCCATCACCCGGTTGCCGACAACCGCGGATGCCCTCCGGTGTATCAAGGCCTGGCGTTCGCCCGCCTGGATGAGCCGGGATTTTTCCGGCCCGGTTCAGGTAGATCCGCCGACTCGAATACCCGAAGGCACCGTGTTCCAGGAACAGGAGGCGTCACGTCTGCTGGCTGATGCCGGATTTCGGGACGGGGCTTTGTTTTGTCTCAATGCAGTCTTGTCCCTGGAAGAAGACAAACGTCTCTTCATCATGGGAAAAAGTGATCTGGTGGCCCGCTTTATTTTTATCGTGGCCCTGTGTTTGCCCTCGGTCTTGCGTCAAAAATTTACATTTTCCACCTATGAGCCTGATGTCTGGGCGGCGGAGACCAAAATAGTCGGGACGGATAATTGGGGCTTAACTCAGGCCGATCTGCCTGATTATTGTTATGCAAATGGTTTCATTGGGTTCAATACCATATCGGGGCGGCGCAGTGATGTCCCCCATTACGAGTATGCCCAAAAAGCGGTGGCCTTGCTGTCTCAGAAAGGCTACCAAGGGATCAGGCCCATCATTGAATTCCTGGATAAGTTAGGGACCAGGCGGGTGTCCCAAATCGACGTGGTCTACCGAGTTGCCGCGCCCGATACTGATTGGACCAAAGTCTCACAAGACGACCTGACAGCCATCATCGGTCTTCCCCCGATCTTGGATCAGGTGCTGAAGATGACGGAATTCTGCCGGGTTGTTGTGGATAAAAGCATTGCCGATGAACGGTTCCGGCAGCAGGTGTCGCCGCTGATTCTGGCCCATGTGAAACATAACCCGGACGCGGCCCGAGTGCTCCAGGATATCTGGTGTCGGAAGTTGATTCAGACCTGCCACGGTAATGACAACAAAAGGTTGACCAGGTTCGTCGAGACGGTCCTGCCCCAAATGCTTCCCCCGGCCGCTCGAGATATTTGGTGCCGGCTATTTGACTATTGGCGCCAACCGGCAGATGCGGCAAAGGTGCCCGGCCTCCCCCTGCCGCTGCGGGTTTTCCTGCTGGAGACATGGGCCGGACTGGATTCTTTGGCGGGAGACCCGGGATTACTAGAACTGGCCGGCCAGTGGTTAAAGCCGGCTCTCGGTGATCCGGACCTGGTGTTGCGTTCGCCCTTACCTGTTTCGATGAAGGCTGAGGCCATCACCGGGTATATCCTCCTTCATGAGTCCATACCGGATGCCCTGGCCGGGGCAGTCTGCCTGGATGAAGAATTATTCCTGCATATTTTTGATAGCCTGATGACCGAGACCAACACCTCTAGGTTGGCGTCCTCTCCTGCGTTGGAAGAGCTGTGCCGGAATTATGTGATGGCCCAGACTCTTGACCCGGCCCTGTCACCAGAGGCCGCATCCTGCCTGGCGGCTATCCTAAAGTCCGGAGTTCAGTTAGGTCAAGACGAACGGGAGCGAGCGGAGGGTCTGATATATCTAGACAAGTTTTCAGAATACCCAGAGATCAATGAGCCGGTCTTGGTTCATCTGGCCAGAGTGGTGGATGTTTTAAAAATAAAGGACCATCCTGGAATAAAAGATAGACTGTTGGAGGCGCTGCTGGAGATAGTGGTGGACCGCAATGCTGTGATGGTCCTTCTGGAGAGTCTGGGTGACGTCCTGGCTGCCGGCAGATGGGAATTGCTTCTGGATGTTGCTGAGATTTTTATCCGTGAAAAAAAGCTTCGAAAGGACCAGGACCGCCTGGTGATGTTCATTCGCCTGGTCCTCAATTGGCCTGATGAACCTCTCCTCAATGAGTATCCTTATAACAGTGAAGAGCAAATTTTGATGGTCACGGATTTAGCCGCCCACTTGAAACCTGAAGCCTGTGACGCGATTAACCATGAGTCTAAACGCTGGACCTCCGGGGCGCGGAAGCTCTGGATGCAACATGCGGTAAAGAATTTATCTTTGACAGAGAAGATCAAAGGCGGGATGATGAAATTTGTCGGGCCGCTGATCGGAAAGAAATGTTCCGTCATTATGTTTCTGGTCCTGATCTTATCAGAGCCTGGGGCGGGCGCCTGACGCCGGGCCAATCTTTTCGGCCACGGAATCTCGGGCTCTGGCCAGGGGTTTCATGATTACTTTGACCAGGTTAATCAAAGTCTTAAACATGTCTTGATAGATACTCACGGCCAGGAATAATTGCTCGGATGTGGTCTCTTTCTTGTTATGGATGGACATCAGGTCAAGTTCTTTTTTTAGCAAAAAGGACTGCACATAGTGCATCAAGAAAAGGTAAAACAGCTCAGAATCATTGATCATGTGATGTTTGATTTTTTCCAGTTCGGCGACCGCTTCTATGAGTATCTTGGGATCTATGTCCTTGACCTCAAACGGGCCTTCTGCGGCTATTTTTTTGTTTAGCTTTTTTTCCAACTTTTCAATCCTGCCCAGGGCCTTCTTGCACAAGTTGATCGTCGTCTGCAAGAGACCGTCGGTGGTATTGCACAGTTCCCACAATCTCTGCATCTCATTTTGTTGCCTTTCTTGGTCCGGGGAGACCAACTGTTGCCTGATAATGCCTACGGGATCAAACGGCTCTTGCATATATTGATCGATGACCTCTTGCAAGGGCATGACCTTGGCCCCGGTGATCTTGGCCCCGCCTTCCGTGGCATTTATGTATGTACCAGGAAAATTAGCGATATCCAGCTCAAAACTCTTGAGCATAGAATACCAGACTTCGTTGGATTTGACCGGCCGGCCATCATTCCCTTCGACTATCACCTCCCGAAATGTCCTTGTTTCTTCCGGGACGTGATCGTGAAAATGAACAGTACCTTCAGCATGGGTGTCTTCGGCTGCGCCATAGGAAAGATCTTGACCAATCAGGATGATGGGGTCGCATCCAAATTTTTCGGCGATTTTGCTGGCCATCAAGGATACGGAAGGACCGATTTCCAATATCCCTCTCTCTATCCCCAGCCATTTGAAGTGGGCAAAGTTACGGTATACAATGAATTTAGGCCCACCATAGATTCGGAAAACCTCTTGACTGACAACCGGAGTGAAGGCCATCCAGATGTCCGACAGATCATATTTCTCGGTCCCGAAATAAATTCGTTCCATCCCCAAATCACGTTCGATAGACACGGTAATGTGCGGCTTGATGCCCCGCTCCAGAATCCCACGCAGCATGACGTCACAGACGATAATCAAGGCCCGGTCTTCGATCCCTTTCAACAGATGAACGTTTTTATCAAGTGATGGCCCGGCGGCCACAATGACGGCCGGTCGGCCCTTAAACGCGTCGTAAGCCTGGTTGACACCGGGAGAAATAATTATATTTTCAATGTTGTCAAGCATATTGGCAATGCCTATCAGAGAATCTTGAGGACTATTGCCGACAAAATGAAAAGCCGTCATGCAGGAGTCGCGGAAGGTCTTCATCACCTTCCCGTAATAACTATTATAAACATTTAATATAACAGGGTGTTCAAGAAAAAGAGTGGATGAAATCATGCACACCCGCCTAAAATCAACCTTAAAAAATGCGACCAGCCGCGGCAGCAGCTCTTCTTCCGGAATGTCAACCAGTAACTCGATCGCCGGATTTTCGACTAAATTGCTTAGATTGATTGTTTCCATGCACTTCCGGAATATTTGAATATTTTTTTCTACGATTATGCAAAATCTTACTTTTCTACTTTGCCCATACAGCAACCGGTCCAGACTGTAACCCAGGCCAAAACCCAGGAACAAGACAATCCTTTCTCCCTTGATCCCCTTTTGCTCAATGAAACTCTCCGCCTCCTTCAGGGGGTTATAGCCACTGTGGAGAAATATTTCCCGGCCCTCATGAGTCAGGGTCATGGTCGGCAGGCCTGATTTGGACGGCTTCACTTTGCATGTGCCGTCATCAGCGGTGTTGTCCAGTCTGACGGCTAACTCAGGATATCTGCCCCGGATCAAAGCCAGGTTATTTTCATACATGCCCATGGCGCACCTCGACGATATGTCATTACTGCTGATGGCGGATCTGGCCTTGCTGGTTTAATTTCGTCACTCCGATCTAAAATCCGGGTTCCGGCAACCCATCAAGACTTCATCAACAAATTGGCCTTTATGGAGGCGCCGTTGCTCTAAGCGGCATTCGAGGCTAAAACCGGCCTTGACGAAGGCCTTGACGGAACCGACATTATTGGCGTAGATCCCGGCCTCCAGACGGTGGAGACCAAGATGTCTAAACCCCAACTCTCTGGCCAACACGAGAGCCTCTGTGGCCAATCCCCGGCCCCACTGGGCTCTATCGCCAATCAAGAGGCCCACGACCCCGATATAGTGATTCCAGTCAATGTGGGAAAAAGACAGGTTGCCCACGTGCTTATCCACATCGTTCAGGAACATGCCCAGTAAAAGCCGGGTCCGGTCGGCTTTGAATCCGGCCACGAATTGGCGTAACGTCTCCATGCTCTGGGCTAAAAAGCGGACCTCCAGGTGGGAAACCACCTCATCGTCCCGGAGCCAGGCCAGGTACTCCGGGCTGACGTCATCCTCGGTGAGCTGCCGGAGATGCAGCCTGGGCCCGATCAGAGGCGGAACGACCAATGGGCCGGATGCCGAGGCCATGGCTGTTTGATCTGCGGTCATCAGATTCTCCTCTTTCTGGTTGCTGGTTACATGTCAATGTCATTGACTTAAGGTGCTGAGCGTATTTTTAACCATGTCCCCAGGGTGGCGCTTCGCTGACCCTGGGTGATGCGAAAACCAAACCGGAAATCTTAAGTCAATGACATTGGGTTGCATGTTACATGTTGCATGTTACATGTTGCATGTTGCTGGTTACATGTTGCTCGTTGCATGGTTGAACGATGCCTTCACAAGAGAATCATTAAATTCCCAACCGGGAGTCAGCAGGTAGATTCCGCCCTCAGGGTGGCGCTGCGCTTACCCTGGGTAATGCGCGCACCAAGCCTGTAATCCTACAGCCAATGACATTGACCAGTAACCTGAAACCAGCAACAAGTAACATGCAACAAGTAACAAGCAACTATCTTAAGAATCCAGATTGCCCCAACAGTTCCAAATCTATTCCAGACCTTGTTCCTGCTATCGGCGTCAGCAATTTCTCCACGTACTTCCCGATCAAATCTGTTTCAATATTGACCACATCTCCAGGCCGCTTCCAGCCAATGGTGGTCATCTTGGCCGTGTGCGGGATGACATTGACCGAAAAAGTCTGCCGGTCACATTCATTCACCGTCAGGCTGATACCGTCGATGGTGATCGAGCCTTTGGGAATGACGTAACGCATCAAAGCCGGCTCCATGGAAAATACAAACCGAATGGATCCGGTAACTTCATCTCGCTTAACCAGTTGCGCCGGGCCATCCACATGACCCGACACCAGATGCCCGCCCAGTCGGTCGGATAGCCTGAGAGCCCTCTCTAAATTGACCGGATCATTGATCCGCAGGCGGCCCAGGCCGGACCGGGAGACGCTCTCTTGAGAGACATCCACGCTGAACGAGCGGCCGCTAAAGGCCACCACCGTTAGACACACCCCACTGACAGCGATGCTTTCACCCAGGACAAAATCCTTAAGGTCATATTCGGCCTCAATGGTCAGCCGCAGTTGACCACCCGGTCGGTCGATCCGTTTAATCCGTCCCAAGCCTTCGATCAATCCGGTAAACATATTGTTTTCTTTTTTACAAGTTAGTTCAAAGCGGAATCGGCGAGGCATGGTTGCCCATTCGTCCTCTCGGCCGGCTTGATGATGTTTATCACCATAGCACACTAGTTAGAATATCGTCACGGAAAAACCACACCGGAGTCTCTCAACACCTCTGCTTCCACCAAGATATCATGCCCCAGACGGATGATCTTAAACGGGCCCAACCCGATGCCTGCGGCCATATCCTCAAAGCCCATCCCGGCCACCACACTAACGGCATCCTTGCCCCCGATGATCTTAGGAGCCAAGAAAAACATCACCTTGTCCACCAGGCCCTGACTGAACAACGACCAGTTCAATTCTCCCCCACCCTCCACCAACACGGAGGATACGTCCATTCGAGCCAACTCCATGAGCAAAGCTTTTAAGTCCACTCGACGCTGGTCGGGAGAAGTGCAAATCAAGATTACACCCATTTCCCGGAGTTGCCGTTCCTTTTCAGGATTGGGATGACCGGCGCAGGCCAGAACGGTGCGGCTCTCAAGCAGATTGGTGAAGACCTGGATGTCGATCGGTAACGACAATTGGCTGTCGACTATGACACGCAAGGGATTTCTGGGGATCTGGTCCGGCATTTTAAACTGCAGCCGGGTCGTCAGGTCGGGATTATCCGCGGCGACCGTCCCCCGGCCGACCATAACGGCATCATAACCATGGCGAAGTTGGTGCACGTAACCACGAGATTCCGCACTGGTGACCCACTTGCTCTGCCCGGAAAAGGTGGCGATTTTCCCATCCAGAGTCACTCCGGCCTTGACCGTCACGTAAGGCATTCCGGTGGTGACATGTTTGATAAAGGCACAATTGAGTTCCCGGCAAGCCGATTCCAAAACTCCTTGAGTCACTTCAAGTCCATGCTCTATGAGGTGTTCCGCCCCGCCGCCGATGACACTCGGGTTCGGATCCGGCATACCTACCACCACCCGTCTTAGCCCGGCTTTCACGATAGCCTCGGTGCAAGGAGGAGTCCGGCCATAGTGATTACACGGCTCCAGGGTGACGTAGATGGTCCCGCCGGCAGCCCTCGATCCGGCTGCAGCGATGGCTTCTACCTCGGCATGGGGGGCGCCCAGCCGGGTATGATAGCCCAGACCCACCAGCCGGCTTTCATTAACAATCACCGCCCCAACCATGGGATTGGGAGAGGTTTGGCCCAGACCTCGCCGTGCCAAAGCCAGAGCCTCGCGCATGTATGTTTGATCTTGTTTTGTCTCCACTGCCGGCCCTCTCTTTGTGGTTGCTCGTTGCTTGTTGCCGGTCAATGTCATTGACTTGAGCGTGCGAACAATCGTGCTAACTTCTTTAAAATAGTCTATTCCGAATAAGCCCAAACGGGGCGCACTATGTTAGCCCCGTTGGGGCTTAATCGGTATTGGCATTTATTAAAATCGTATCCGATTACCCTGTCCCTTAAGTCAATGACATTGACCAGCAACAAGCTAAGGCCATTGGTTAAAAATCCTTAAAATCATCATCCATCGGGATGACTATCCCCGGCTTGACTTCGAGGGCCTGGTGAACGACCAATTTCCGGTTACTAACATGTTTGATGGAGATGGCCTGTTCAGTCCCACCCCTTGGCTGGGAAGTAGGGGCTATTTTAGCCTTGACCGCGTCCGGCTTATTTCCGCGGCCTCTAATTAAGTGGGCCAGTTCCTTGACCATATCCTTCATCTGCTCCGCCTGGGCGCTCAGTTCTTCCGAGGCTGCGGCCGACTCCTCCGCTGTGGAGGCCGTTTGCTGAACCACTTTGTCCATTTCTCCCATGGATAGATTAGTCTGCTCAATCCCCTGGGCCTGTTCATTGGAGGCCAGGGTTATCTCCGACATCAGGCTTTCCACCTTGGACACATCAAGGGCGACCTGGGAGAAGGCGTTGCTGGTGGTGGTGACCATACCCGATCCATTGGCGATTTTTTTGACCGTTCCTTCAATCAATGTGGCGGTCGTCTTGGCCGCGTCCGCCGCCCTCATGGCCAGATTCCTGACCTCATCCGCCACCACGGCGAATCCAGCGCCCGCCTCTCCGGCCCTGGCCGCTTCCACCGCCGCATTCAGAGCCAGCAAGTTGGTCTGGAAAGCGATTTCATCGATTGTTTTAATAATTTTTGAGGTCTCCTGGCTGGCCGAGGATATCTCTTCCATGGCCCTGGTCAATGCGGTCATGGATGATGCAGCCTGCTGCACGGTGCCCGTCGCCTGATGCATGACCTGATTGGCTGTCTGGGCATTTTCCGCATTCTTTTTGGTCATGGAAGACATTTCCTCCAAAGAGGCGGATGTCTCTTCCAGCGACGCCGCTTGTTCCGATGCCCCGGAAGCCAGCGATTGACTGGCCGAGGTGAGTTGTCCGGCGGCCGAGGTGACCTGGTCCGCTCCGGCCATCAGACCTTCTATCACCCGATTGATCGGCCGGGTAATGGACAAGGTCAAGAAGATCCCCAATCCCAAGGCCACGGCAAACCCCATGCCCATACCTACTAATGAAATGATTTTGGCTAAGTTTGAATCATGCTTGGCTTTTTGCTGGGTCTCGGCCACGGACTTGGTATTAAATTCCACCAAGCCGTCTAAGAGCGGCAAGACCTCCTTTTGTTTTTCAAAAGTAGTCACCATGGCCTGCTTGTTCATCTGGAGATAGATATCCTCCGCCTTTTTCGCCTCTGCCTTGACGGCGTCAAAATGCTTTACAACCTCCGATGAGCCGGGGAGCAACTCCTCCACATAGGCTTTAACGGCTGATTCCCTCTCGCCTTTTTTGACCATCTCTTTGATTTTCTTTACCATCTGATGGAAGGCATTATGGGGTGAGACGGTTTCTTTCAATGCCTCAGTAATCCCGGCGTTATCAGTCTTATAACCGGCCATCCATTTACCAAAGGCGCATTGGGTCGGGTCTTCACCACCAGTAACTTCACCCTTGGCCAGCACCATCCTAGACACATTGGCCACCAGCTTATAATGATCGCCCACGAACTGTTCAATAGACTTGACCAGTTGCGTCGGGTCCAGGATATCTGTCTTGGCCAACTCTCTGCTCAACAAAAAAAACTTATCATTTTCGGCTTTAAAACTTTCCCAGGCGACCATGAACCGCTTATAGAGTTGATCTTCCTCCGGCACACGGGGCAAGGCTTCATACCTCTTCCAGGAGCTTTGATAGTTCTCCCGAATTTTAGCCAGGTTTTCATACTGGCGTTCCCGGTCTTTGGGGTCTAGTCCGGGTATCATCAGGGTCCGTTGGACTACCCGAACCGATTCCGCCGCTTGCCGCATGCTGAGCAAGCACTGAACGCTGGGCAAACAGTCATCACATATATCACCCAAGTCTGCACTCAACCTGCTTGTCACCCTAACCGCCATGAATCCCAACACCAGCGTAATAACGGCCACGATGATGAAGCCACCAATCAATTTAGTGCCCAACTTCATATTCTGCATATAGCCCATCTCCTAAGAAAATTTACGGTTGTGTCTGCCGGGTAAGTTCTTTCCCTGAATATATCATCTGCCTACCTGAATCTTTTACCAGATTTTCCGTCCCACCGCAAATGGAAAGAGTTTCCTCTCGGAAATATCTCATCCCAAATATGTGGACGCGGTTAGTCTGTCGTTGGAGCTGGGAAGTACCGGGAAACAATGAAATTGGTGGTATTGGAGGTCA
>JADFXY010000550.1:0-2621 GCA_015233355.1 Deltaproteobacteria bacterium
GGGTTAAATACTATAGACCGAAAAAACCCAAACCTTCGCAGCCAAGAATGACGAAGAAACCAAGGAACAAATGGTGCGCGGCAAGATCGGCTACACCTCAACGAGCTTAATTCAACAGCATTGGGGCGTTGCCCTGGGCTAACCTAGAGCGCCCCGTTGGGGCTTAATCGGAGTTGCCATTTATTAGAATCAAATCCGATTCCCCTGCACCCTTGATTCAACAGCATTGGGCCACACCCTCCGGCAATTTGATGCACCAGGCGGGGCGTCGGGGCCGGATCATTTACCCTATTTCTTCCTAAATGGCGAAAAGACCGAGTTAAACAGACCCGTTTGGGCATCGGCCGGGTTGGCGTCGGAGGTGTAAACCACCTTAATGATCTGGGTGGCCGAAAAGGCCTTGGACGAAGGCGGCGAGGTCATGGTCAGGTATTTCCCGGCAACCGGGCATTGATCGGTGCAATCCTTAAATTCCAACTGGATGGAAAACCCGCTCAGCACTAAGCTCCCGGCCGAAAACAAAACGGAATAACCGGTGAAGACCTTGTTGGCGCAGGCGCCCATGAAGTATTCACAGGTGATGTCTAACGTGACCGGGTCTAACGTCATGAGTAGTGCCATGGCCTGGTTTATATCCCCGTTCACCGCCGTCCCGTAGATGATGAATTTGTTTAAAGTCGTGGACCAGATGCCGTCCTGGGGGCCGCCGACACATTTAAAGACCAGGCTGCTTGTATAGGAAAAAGGGGCCCCCCCGTTTTCGACCAGGGTCCCTTTTATCTTAGAATCCTTCAATTCCCCGGATATGGTTACGTCTTTCTTTAAACTGGTCAAGTTGAAGCTGGTGGCCGTACCCGTCCCGACCGCCACCTTGCCCGATTGTAAATTCCGTTCTAAGATGAGACCGACCACTTGAGTCCCCGGGCCTTTGATTAAAACCAGATATTTCATGTAATAGCTGGTCACTACCCAGATGCCGTTGATGTCGGCAGCTTGCACGAGCCCGGCGGAACCGATGGTCAGGCAAAAGACCAGTAACACCAAAATCTTCTTGACATTGATCCGTATCATGACAACCTCCTGAGGCTAAACTGTCCGGCACCCGTTTAGACTAAGTATGAATATGAACCCCGCCTGTTTAATCCCGGCGGCGGCGTGTGATTCATCGGTCCCATTCGATCAACGGTAGGGACCGATGGTCGTGGTCGTCAAGAGAGTCCAGGTCGTGGTCGTCCATGACGTGCTCGGCCAAGTCGAGGTCGGCCAAGTCGTGGTCGTCCAGGTCGTAGTCGTCGATTGACAGCAGGCCATGCCTAGATTACAAATAGACTGGGTGCATTGTGAAAAAGCACAGTTTATTGAACCCTCGCAGCAGCCGTAAGCCCGGCAGACGGAACAGTCGCTGCATGGCGGCAAGGTGGTCGAGGTGGCTGAAGTAGTCGAGGTGGCTGAAGTAGTCGAAGTTTTGGATGTCGTGCTGGTAGTGAAAGTGGTCGTGGTTTTAGACGTCGTTGAGGTTGAGACCGTACTGGTAGTGTAACTGGTCGTGGTGCTGGTGGGTAAGGTTGTCGTGGCGCTCGACGTGGTGGTGGAAGGAAAAGTGGTCGTAGAGGGCCACGTGGTGGTGGCCGACGTAGTGGTGGAAGGAAAGGTAGTCGTAGCGGGCCATGTGGTAGTGGTGCTTTCAGTGGTAGTGGTTTCGGTAGTCTCCGTGGTTTCGGTGGTTTCAGTGGTTGTAGTTTCTGGTGGGCAGAAGCCGGGCTCACTGTAACCACAGCAGAATATGCACCATGGCGTGCTACGATATCTGTGATCATCCCTGGCGCAAATATCGCATTCATAGTACGCTATGAGCTGAGCTTTGATATTCTTATCAATCTCGTTGCAACAGAGATTACACCCATCTCTATACGGCTTTTTGCATACGTTGCACTCATCGTAACAATCGTCAACAACTACTCTGTCCGATGAATCTGCACAGGCAGGTGTTTGATAATAGCCTGGGTGATACGGGTCCATGCAGGAGACGCCCAGCGAGATCATGATCAAGCCAAAGATCAAGAGATATCTGCGCCACAACTTTTTCTTTGTCCGCATATCGACACTCCTTCTACTAGTGGTTGTAACTTCACAAAAAGTGAGGGAGTTGCTCTTAGGCTATTTCATTTGTACATGAGGTGTGCCCCAGGATCGACCGGCGTAGAAAAAGCAGTCTCAGAAAATTCTGTGGCCCCCTCGTCCGTCGCGTTTAGGGGCTACAATTTTCTTTTTAATAGTATAACATAAAAAACGCCACCCGGCAACTTTAATTGCAGGGCAAACGCATGAAATATTCTTAAAACGATTAAGTCCGAATAAGCTCCGAAGGAGCGCACTAGGTTAGCCCAGGGCAGCGCCCCAATGCTGTTGAATTAAGCGAAATCACGCACGCTTTATTCATAAAATGGCCCATTCCAAATAAGCCCCAACGGGGCGCTCTAGGTTAGCCCAGGGCAGCGCCCTGGGTATGGGACAAGGCCCTTATAAAATACAATATAACCACATATAAAACCATCGGCAATGCATTATTTTGGCGGTGGTTAGACATCCATTTCATCCTATGCGAGACCAAAAGGATATCC
>JADFXY010000551.1:0-2619 GCA_015233355.1 Deltaproteobacteria bacterium
CACAATCGTTGCCCATGTTGCCGAAAACCATTGTCTGGATAGTCACCGCTGTGCCCAGAGTATGAGAAATCTTAGCGGCATTCCGGTAATCAATGGCCCGTCTGCCGTTCCAAGACTTGAACACGGCTTCGGTGGAAAGGCGGAGTTGCTCATAGGGATCGGTAGGGAAATCGATGTGGGTGTAACGCCTAAAGATTTCCTTAAACCGCCGGCAAATTGCCTCCCAGTCTTCGGCGGTCAACTCGGCATCGCTCTTGACGTTACGGCTCTTTCGGTACTCGGTGATAACCTCCTCGAACGGCTCGTCGGGCACACCCATGACCACCGACCCAAACATCTGAATCAGACGGCGGTAAGAATCATAAACGAAGCGGGGGTCACCCGTGGCCTCAATCATACCCTTGAGGGTCTCATCATTTAAGCCGATGTTCAGGACCGTGTCCATCATGCCGGGCATGGAGAACTTTGCGCCGGACCGGCATGACACAAGCAAAGGGTTACCGGGATCGCCGAATTTTTTGCCGGTCTTCTTCTCGATCTCGGACAAGGCGGCCAGCTCCTGTTCCCACATGCCTTTGGGAAACTTCACCCCGGCGGCCAAAAAGGCATTACACGCTTCGGTAGAGACGGTGAAGCCGGGAGGAACCGGCAAGCCAATTCGGGTCATGTCACCCAGGTTGGCGCCCTTGCCCCCCAACAAGCCACGCGCTTTATCCCAGTCACCCCCGACGTCGGCAATGGCCTGGTCTATCTCATCGAATAAGTAAACGCATTTCTTGGTCATATCGCATAACCCTCCTTTTGATGGTGATATGAATTGATAACAAAATAGTACGAGTCAGGTACCGGGAGCCATCCAGGTCGATGCCCCGGATCTCTTATGTAAATTTTGTGGCTGCAGACTGTTCAGCTCCCTATGGCTCAAAAAAACCGTCTTGAATGCAACCGCGCCCGGTGACCGGCTTCCCCCGGATAGTCTCCTAGGCCGGGACGGACAAAAACCCAAAAGTAAGATTATCGTATGTTGCGAGTGGACTTGACTAGGTGAAGATACTTGAACCTAGGCTCATATGTCAACCATTATCAGCTTGAATTGGGTATGGGATGGGTGAGGTGTTTGGGGTAATTCTTTAAATGGTGGGAGCGCGTCAGGAGGGATGGGTCATGACGATCCCGCTGTTTTGGGCGTATGGGGCTGTCAATAGGCTATCCCAGGCGGCTATCCCAGGCGGCTATCCCAGGGGCCATCGGATTTCAACTCCCGGTCACTTGTTTCACGATTTCGACCAACTGTTCCTGAGTAAGAGGCTTTTGAAGATAAGCATCGGCTCCCACGGCCGTCGCTTTCTCATAGTCCCATGGCAAGCCGGAGGCGGTCATGGCCACGATGGGTATGTGTTTCTTCGTCTTATCTTCCTGCGCTCTAATATGGCTGATCAGTTCAAAACCGTCCAGATTAGGCAGCCGAATGTCCATGAGGATAAGATCGAACTTCTTGTCAAATATTCTGTTAATGGCATCCATGCCGTCATCGGCAAGATCAACTTCACATTGCATATTTTACAAGAATCTGTTGATAATCCGCTGGGTGGCCGGGTCATCTTCAACCACCAGAATTTGGAGCCGACCTTCTGCCGGAATTGCCATTTTGTCTTCCACCTGCATCCTCTCTCTCCAAAGGATGTTATATGTTATATCCGATACACCCCGCCGACAGTATCATTTTCAGGCCGGGGCTGGATAATGAATTAATAGCTGCAAACGGACATAAATTTTATTGTATACGAGAATAGATTAAAAAATCAAGATATTTTCTAATTATTGTTAAGAAGGTATTTATGATTGATTTTTTCAGTGAGTAGGGACAAGGCCAATCGTGGGGAAAGACAAAATGAAAACCATTCACAGGGGAGGGGCTGGTTCCCGACAAAATGTGGCGGCCCTACTTGACGGTGAACTTGAACTTACCCCGGCCTAATAAATCGTGGAGATGGACAATGCCCAAAATGACGCCCCGAGTATCGACGATGGGCAGACAGGTAATCAAGTTTTCTTCCATTATTTCTAATACTTCTGAGGCTAACTGATCTGGCCCGACGGCCTTGGGGTGCTTAATCATCACGTCTTCGACGCGCCTGTCGGTCAATGACCCGCTAAGGAAAGCCCGACGTAAATCCCCATCGGTGATAATGCCCTTTAGGATACCGGCATTGTCCGCCACCAGGGTCACGCCCAGGTCCATCCGGTCTATTTTGGCGATGGCCTCAATCATGGGCATCTCCGGTGTGACCAATGGTACGTTGTCTCCCGTCAGCATCACCTCGGCCACCCTAAGGGAGAGGCGTTCGCTCAGGTTTCCGCCGGGGTGAAAGCGGTAAAAATCACGCTCTTGAAAGCCCCGTTTGGTTAGGAGGACTACGGACAAGGCGTCGCCCATGGCCAGGGTGGCGGTGGTGCTGGCGGTGGGGGCCAGTCCCAGGGGGCAAGCCTCACGGTCTACCCCGACGTTGAGCACGACATGGCTGTTCCGGGCTAAGGTGGAATTGGACCGTCCGGTCATGGCAATCACACTCACACCCATGCCTTTTAGATCAGGGATGATCTGATTGAGTTCCTCTG
>JADFXY010000552.1:0-2618 GCA_015233355.1 Deltaproteobacteria bacterium
CGTTGCCCTGGGCTAACATAGTGCGCCCCGTTGGGGCTTATTCGGAATGGTCTATTTTAAAGAAATTCGTCCGTCAACCCGTAACCCGCAAGGCGAATTTCCTGCTGTTGAATTATGCAACACCATCTCGGATTCCTGCAACACATTATAACATACTTAAAATATGAATAGTTTTTTCTTCTACCCGGAACGCGTTGCAAAATGCAGCAGACACGATCAGCCGGATAGAGATACGTCATACCCATTATTGATAATATTCTTCATTAATTCAGCTAATTAAATATATTGGCACGCAAATTGTATTACTATCTTGCAACCATGAAGATGCAAATCAAGAACCGCTTATATGGAATGCGGGTCAAAAAAGGAGATGGGCGTGCAAATCAAAGCCGGCAAAGTGAATGCAGCGGAAAAGGATCGGAGAAAGATCCTGGTGATCGGACAGGAGGATCGATTTTCGCATGGTCTGATGGATTATGCCATCACACTGGCTGACCGACTTGGCTATGATTTACTTGCATTGAGTGTCGGGATTCTTGGAGATGAACGATATAGCCAATCATATCAACGCTATCAAAATGAACGTTTTTCCCTCGGAGCTATCGAGTCGGCCGCCGTGTTCAAACAACGGGCCAGGCAAAAAAAAATTGCTTGCGAACATGAGGTCAAATTTGGGGATGCCGGCCGGATCGTCGAAAATATCCATCACCAGATCAAACGAATAGAATTTGTTGTTACGGAATCAAAGGTGATCGAGGAAACGATTGCCTCCTATGCTAATATACCGGTTTTTTGCATTAATTCAAACGGCCAGAACAGGGGAGGAAACATCATGGCTAACGTAGAAACGAAATCAAAGAAAATGCTATTCGCCCAAACAGTTGGTTACGGTCTTCTTACGGTCGGTTTGTATGCCGCCGTATTCTCCAATGCCGGTGTTGTGATGAAGCTTTTTACTCAAGGTGGATGGAGCGCGGCGTTGCCGATAGCCACCGTGTTTGTGTTTTCCTTTGCGCACGGGGCATTTGCCAGCAACTTGTGGTCACTGCTTGGTATTTCAGCCCGCAAAGCCGAACAACCACGTGTCGCGGAACGGAAGGTCGTTCAACCGAGAGTATCCGCCCGCAAGCGACCCCGCGTTTATGCCCATATCAATAACTATCACAACATATAACATATAAATGATATCCGATTGTCCGGTCGTTGTCCCGGTTTCGATATCCCTGCCCAGTCAGGCCTAACCGGGACATGATTGCACCATTCGTCAGCCAGGGCGGGAGATATCCCGACTGGAGCCGGCGAAGACCGGTCTAATTCCGGACACAGTCCCAAGCTTTGGTCAAAGCAATCGAAGCTGGTCTAAGATTATTTTAATTACTTCAGGTTATCAAGAAAAAAAGGAGACTTTTATGCACGGCTTACTTGATGGAAGTCAATTTATTGATTTGAGTATGTGGTCCATAACGTTCTTGTTCCTTGTTGGTTTCGTCGGCGGGTTGGTCAGCGGCTTCATTGGGTCGGGCGGCGCTTTCGTCCTGACACCGGGAATGATGAGCCTGGGTGTCCCCGGCACAGTGGCCGTGGCCAGTAATATGTGTCACAAATTTCCAAAGGCTTTAGTGGGCGCTTACAAACGTTATAAGTACGGCCAGGTTGATATTAAACTGGGTCTGGTCATGGCCGCTTCAGCCATCCTCGGAGTACAGGTCGGCATAAAAATCCAGAACATGATCCTTAACAAATGGGGGGCGGTGGGATCAGACCTGTATGTCAGCCTGTCCTTTGTCCTGGTGCTGGTCGTGGTGGGTGGATATGTTTTCTATGACGCCTGGAAGACCGCGAAATCCGGTGGAGAAGAGAAGGTCACCAAAATTGCTGTCTGGCTGCAGTCCATTAATCTCCCACCAATGATCCATTTTAAGAAAGCAAACATCACCATCTCTTTGTGGTTCACCATTCCGGTCGGTTTCGCGACCGGGTTGTTGGCGGCAACAATTGCGGTGGGTGGATTTGTCGGCGTACCTGGAATGATCTACGTCATGGGCGTGTCCAGCTTGATCGCTTCGGCTTCGGAACTGGTCATAGCTTTCGTCATGGGATTCGGCGGCTCCGTCAACTGGGCGGCTCACGGGATGGTGGATATTAGATTGACTTTGATCATTTTAGGCGGATCTCTTTTAGGGGTGCAACTGGGAGCCATTGGCACGACTTATGTTAAGGAAAACATGATTAAGATCGTCATGGGGACAATCATGCTGATCGTAGCAGTCAGCCGGGGGCTTTGCGTACCCAAATACCTGAGTCAGCTTGGCCTGATGTCCGTACCTGAGGCAACCACGGAATTTCTGAGCAAGGTAAGTTTTATCTGCATGTGCATTGCCCTGATGACCGGCGCCGTGATCATCCTGGTCAGTATGTGGAAGGGCACTCGGGCCGCGAAACTGGCCGAAACCGCCGCGTATCAGGCCGCGAACGCCTGACATTCCTATCAATTGATGAATAAACCAGGATGAATAAACAAAGCCGCCGAAGAAATGATGATACTTTCCTCGGCGGCTTTAGTTATTGCTGGTCAGTCCGGCGGTGTTTGCTCGACCGGATGAGTTATCCCCTCTCTT
>JADFXY010000553.1:0-2601 GCA_015233355.1 Deltaproteobacteria bacterium
CCGGCCGTCCCGGCGGGCCACCAGGTAAACGGGTTCACCACCGATGGCATTCTCCAGGAATTGCTTGAAAGTCAGGCTATGATAGACCATGGCCGCGGGCTGGTCTTGAATGAATCGGGTCCAGTCAGCGGATTCGGCCGGATTGAGTCGGTTGATTTCTATGGTCATAGTTTCGTGTTTCGGGTTACGTGTTTCGTGTTACGTGTTACGTGTTTCGTGTTACGGGTTGCGGGGTTCTGGTTGCGTGTTGCGGGGTTCTGGTTGCGTGTTGCGGGGTTCGGGTTGCGTGTTGCGGGTCAATGACATTGGGTTTCGGGTTGCATCCAGGGATAGCGAGCGGGCAGGTCGGCAACTAAGCACGGAAACAGATAAGTTGATCCACACAGATGAGATCCTGTGGTGTTTCCAGGCTGAGCCGGGCCGCCGGCCTCATGAGTTTAGGGGATAATACCGTGACGGGGCACTGGTCAACAAAAAATCTTCCCGGTCGAGAAGCTCTGTCCATTTGGCCTGGAATCGATACTGGTGGAGAACCTCCTGGCACAGGGTGATCAGCTCCGCCGCGGCCGAGGTAAGGTGATCATCGTCCCCGAGTGGACCCACCAGATGGGCCAGGCCCAAGGCCTGGTGAATTTCCCCGTCCAGATAATAGTCGCAGGCCCGCTGTAGTAGTTCTTGCCGCGGCCGGTCCAGTAGATGGCCAAACAACACATTGTCCTGATTTTTATTCGACCTTAGAGAGTAACCAGACACGAGATTGCGGGGCGCTTGGACAGACAGATTCCAGAGATAGGAACACTCATGACAATGAAATCCCTCCCGAGCCAGCAGGTCAAATCGGCGATGGGCCATATTCTCCCGGAACCGCTGGTAATCCGGGCCATTCCAGATGTCTTGAACCCCTTGCCGGGTGATATCGCCCAGAAAGACATTCTCTCGTGGTTCTTCAAAACAATAGCTTACCCGGCCATCATGGCAGATGGTCATGGAGGCCCACGGAAAGACACAACAGGGGAATGAGTGGTGGGGCAATCGATCTTGGATCGTCAGATTTCCCTCGGCTAAGGCGCCCTGCCAGTTGTAGAGGCGGTGCAGATCAACCGAGGCCAGACCAGGGCAGCGGGTCTGAAAGAAATCGACTATGGCCGCGTCGGAGCAGTTCCGGTTGGCCTCTTGCCGGACATAATCAATAAAGACATGGGGTCGGCCGGTAACCGGCATTTGACGGAGCAGGTCCGACAGGCCGGTGAGATTGGTCATGACCCGGTCAAAGTTGTCTGTTCCGTGGATCCGGGTATAATCGGGGCGATTGATGGCGCTGATGGAGATGCCTAGAGAGTTGATCCGGGGTAACAGCTCCTCAGCCAGCGCCTTGGTCAGCAAAATGGCGTTGGTGTGGAGGGCCAGGTGGATATCCGGCCTGGCCCGGCGGGCATACCGGACGAGGCGGATCAGGTTGGGATGGAGGAGAGGCTCGCCCTGTTTCATCAGGTAAATTTTTTTGACCTCCCCAGGTAACTGGTCCAGGATGCGCTGAAACAGCTCAAAGGGCATCATTCCCCGGGCCGCCCGCATGACCTGGTGGAGCGGGCACATGCCACAGCGGTTATTGCAAAGATTAGTCAAGTTCAGATAAACCAGCCAGGGATGACCGGGGAGAATGGTCTCGCCGCGGGCCCAGGCCGTAATGGCCGAGTTTCGGCACAGAGTCAGCTTCGCCTCAATTTCATATTCATCCATGAGTCTATCTTTCGCCTATCCGAAAATGATCGTTTCCCCTTAGCGCAAAATGAAGCCGAAAGGCAGTTACTTCAACTGGGCTCTTCGGGCCAACTCCTGGTCCATCTCAAGGGTAAACTGTTCTAAGGATGGCGCAGTAACCGCATTAATGAGGAGTTTATCTAAGATATCAGGATGCCAAAGTCCATTAATGGCCTGGACAACGGCAGGCGGAAGAGTTTCAAACCGAAACTTCAGAATCTTGATCACATCGTTCCGAGATTGGAGCAGCAACATCGCCAGCCGAATTTTTTTTTCGTCCTCTGTAAGGCCCTCCAGTTGATACTTCTCAGTCAGATCCTTCCATACATCTTCGTACACCACTTCCTTGAACACTTCGTAAGCCGGAGAATCAATCATGATATCCCTCCTAACTATCCGTTAACGGTATCCCCACCAGCCGGTGAATTATCTCGCGACCACATTTTTCGATCAGGATTTTAGTGCTGACATCATATTGCATAATGTTTACCAGCCAAATAATCTGGTTAGTCATCCAAGTGGAAGGTTGATTCTTATCCGGGCAGACGTAACTAAACGATATCTATAGCGCTCGCATCCATTCCGGACGCCCAGCCGAAATGTGACGCGGACCTCAAAACCTTAATTCAACAGCATTGGGGCGCTGCCCTGGGCTAACCTAGAGCGCCCCGTTGGGGCTTGATCGGAATTGACTATCAAGAGCAAAGAGACATTTACCAGGCTATGGGAATTCAAAACATGCCTTTTCAACTAAAAATAACAGAGAGTTAAAAGTTTGTAGTGACCATACTGCCGATCATTTTTTAAATAATAGGCTGTCATTACACCACTATTTGATTT
>JADFXY010000554.1:0-2056 GCA_015233355.1 Deltaproteobacteria bacterium
GGAAACAGCGGTGGTCCGTTGCTGAATATCGATGGCGAGCTGGTTGGGGTGACTACGGCGATTTATTCCCAGGCGGAAGGCATCGGCTTTGCCATTCCGATCAACAAAGCCCGGAGGATCACCAAGGATCTGATCGCCTATGGGGAGGTCCATGATGCCTGGTTAGGAGTGAATGTCCAGGACCTGACCGAGCGGTTGGGGCATAGCCTGGGGACGTCTACGACCACCGGGGCATTGGTTTCGGAAGTGTTGGACGGCAGCCCGGCCCAGTCCGGGGGATTGAACCGGGGTGACGTGATTGTCGAGGTCAATGGCCGGGCGGTCAAGTCCGCGGAGGAATACTACGACCTGGTCCGGAGTTACGGTCCGGGTGACAGTGTCACCTTAACCTATTACCGAGGCGGTGATAAACGGCAGGCTGTCGTAAAGGCGAAGGAATTCCCGTCAGACATGGCCATGAATTGGCTCCGGGACAGGTTGGGGGTGGCCGTGTCCAATATTGACCGGGATCAGATCCGGCGATATCGGTTGAAGACCGACGAGGGTGTAGTCATCACCTCGATTAAACCCAATTCCCAGGCGGCTGAGGTTGGGTTTCACCCCGGCGACGTGATCGTCCGAATAGATGCCAAGGATGTCAACAATCTGGAAGAGTTAACGGCGGCCATGAAGAAACGTCGGCAACGCGGCCCAGCCACCCTGGTCGTCATTCGGAATGATACGGCTTATTACGTCCGGGTGGAATTGTAGGAATAGAGGATGCCCGAAATGAGCGATGAAAAGAAAAGCGCGGACTCCAGCCGCAACTACTTGAGTCTCAAGAACCTTTACCTTGACCCGAACAACTTTCGGCTGATTCATGAACCTGCGCAGATGCCACCCGTTTTTTAAACAGATTTTGAGGCGAATTTGCTAAAGCGATCCACTTCTTGGCTGATCGTAAAAACCGCGCCTGAAAAAACCAAAGTTGGATCAGGATAATAGGTTGGAAACATCGAAGAAATGAACTGGGCGCTTTTTAGCGCCGACATTAGTGTTACAGCACGACATCTTCCGGCCGGGGGGTGATTTCCGCACGCAGCACCCATATCCCTACTCAAGACGTCAACCTGATCAATGATCGGGGCAGGGGCCTCAGGCGGGTGAAGATGATATAGGCGGCCAGGTCGAAGAGGTGAGTGACCCGGTCGGCTAAATGTGAATCGGAGGTGGCTGCGACGGCATCTTTTTGGGCGGCAATCTCGTCGTCGGGAGCTTTTACAGCCATGGCCGTGTGATCGATCCCCAGCCGGGTCAACCTTTCTTGGGTCATGGCGGCCAGGACACCGCTGTGGGAGACGGGGGCGTCAAAGTAGGCCAGGATCTCATCCGGCTGGAGGGAATGAACGGCCTCGGCCAGGAGAGAAACGGCCTGTTCCGTCACCGGAGTCAAGGTGTGTCCGCCCCGGACCCCGGCGATGTCTCTGATCAGACCATCGTCAGCCCAAATCAACGTGACGCCGGTCAGGGCGCTCTCCAAAGTGATCACCACATTGTGGCCGTCAACGGCTAATGTCCGGTCCTTGATCCGGTCAGGCGGCAACAGTTTATTCTTCCTGGCCTCGGCCTCAGCCGGATGATAGACACCCCGGTGAAGAATGTGCCGGCCCGCCGCGTCGAGATTGTATCTATTCCCCACCAGGGTCAAGGAGGCCGTCCGGGGATAGCCATGGGCCAGAAGGTACCGGAAATCGTCGGCCGCACGCAGCAACACCGCCTCCGCCCGAGGGATATCCAGGACATTCATTAGAGTCCCAACTGATCGCTGATTTCTTTCATGGCCTCGATGGACAACGCGGCGAAGTCGTCAACGGAGAACCCCAACTGCTCGCACAAGCGAATGTGGTCCCGGTTTACCCCATGGGCGAAATGTTTTTCCTTCATTCGTTTGGTGACGGATTTGGGTTTGACCGAGGCCAGTTTCTTGTCGGGATAAACCAAGGCCGTGGCCGCGACCAGACCGGTGATGGTTTCGGCGCAGGTGATGGCCAGGTCGATGGGGGACGTTCTGGTCAGG
>JADFXY010000554.1:2079-2598 GCA_015233355.1 Deltaproteobacteria bacterium
CATTGTGGGCTCGGATGGCCGACTTGATCTCTTCGGACACGGGGTCGTCCAGGGCATCCAGGACGGCTGTCGTGATCAAGCCGTGGTTGGCCATGTCGTCCTTGGTTTCGTTGTAGTCTAAATCATGGAGCAACCCGGCCAGGCCCCAGGTGTCTACATCGTGGCCCAATTTGCCGGCCAGATGCCGCATAATGACTTCCGTGGCCAATGAATGCTTGACCAGCATGTCGCTTTTCAGGTGGTCTTGGATCAGTTGAAATGCCTGTTCGCGGGTAAAAGCCATTGGTCCTCACTCCTGTGCGGGTCACGCACGGGTTGCGGGTTTCGCTGCCATTCGTTGTTTCCCATAAATAATCAGTAACCGGCAACCCAATGCTGTTGACTTAAGGTGCAGGGGCATCGGATCCTATTCTAATAAATGGTTAATTCCGATTAAGCCCTGAAAGGGCGCTCTAGGTTAGCCCAGGGCAACGCCCTGGGTTGGGGGCGACACCGAATAAAATAACCTATAATGCCCAC
>JADFXY010000555.1:0-2597 GCA_015233355.1 Deltaproteobacteria bacterium
TAGAGTATTACAGGACAAGGCATGGAAATTAAACGATTAGTTATATATTTTCTGCTCGGTGCCCTCTCATGTCTCACCCTGGCCTTTCTTTATTGGCGATATATCTGGTTCTTTCGCAATCCACAAAGAAAGATACCCGAAGGAACCGGTCTAGTCAGCCCGGCCGACGGCACCGTGGTCTATGTCAGACACCTTCAGCCCAACGAAGATGTGATCACGATCAAAAAAGGAGTCAAGGCAACCGTTTCAGACATCGTGCGTGAAGATTCATCATCTCCAAAAATCGTTATAGGGATATTCATGAGCCCGTTCAACGTTCATTACAACCGCATACCCCTATCCGGCCGAGTTCAGTTTGTCCGCCATCACCCGCCTCTTCTAAAAAACTTCCACATGAGTTCCATGCACTGGAGGACAATCATCAGGCGGCTGCCGCTTTATGAAAACAGCCTCCACATCATCCAGAATGAGAGAACCGTCACCAGGCTTGAAGCCAATTACCGGGGCAACGATGTATCTTGCTATCTGGTTCAAATTGCCGGAGGCAGCGTTCGAGGAATTGAGAGCTTTGTGGAGCCGGGCCGGGAAATCGACCGAGGCGCCATTTTCGGAAGGATCAAGATCGGATCTCAAGTCGACCTCGTGGTCACCTGGATAGAAGGCATGCAAACCAAAGTGAAACCAGGCGACAAAGTTCGGGCCGGAGAAACCGTGCTCGTCGAATAACTTTATCTATTGTTGAAAGGACCTGCCGGCTATGAAAATAGACGTCCATGTGCACTCTAAATTTTCAAAAAGACCATCCCAATGGATTCTCCAGAAATTAGGCTGCCCCGAGAGTTTTACCGAACCTCTGGCTTTGCATCGGGCGGCCAAGAAGCGGGGCATGTCGCTGGTGACGGTGACGGATCACAACACCATCAACGGCGGCCTTGAGATTGCCCACCTCGAAGATGTCTTTATCAGCGAAGAAGTGACCACCTACTTCCCCAAGGACCGCTGCAAAATCCATGTGCTGGTTTATAATATTAATGAGCAAATACATGATGATATCCAAAAAGTACGGGAAAACATATTCGACCTGGCTGGCTATCTCAATGAACACGGGATCGTCCACGCCGTGGCCCATCCATTGTTTGCGGTAAACGAAAAACTGACCATAGATCATGTTGAAGTTCTATTATTACTGTTCAAAAACCTGGAGTTGAACGGGGCCCGCGGGGCTTTTCAAAACCAAACGGTCGAATTTATATTATCCCAGCTCACATCCGGCGATATTGAGAGATTGGCTGACAAGCACAAGCTCATGCCCCAGTTCCCCAGACCATGGGAAAAAAATCTGGTTGGCGGATCCGACGACCACAGCGCCCTAAACATAGCCCGGATGTATACCTCGGTTGATAGCGCCGACGGGGTCCAGACCTTCTTAAAAGGCATTGAACTCGGCCAGGCCCGGGTTATGGGACGCTCATCATCGCCGCAAGCCTTTGCCCAAAACCTTTACGGAATTGCTTACCAGTTTTACAAAAATAAGCTCAATCTTGATAGTCATGTAAACAAAGATCTGACCATGCGGTTTGTCGATCATTTTCTACATCCGGATCACGCCGAAGAAACCGGCCTGTGGGACAAAATCTACTGCCTCTGGAATCACCGCCGGCGTCCCAAAGAGGCCGCGTCTAAACCGGAATCCGTGGAAGGTCTTTTGCGTTATGAAACCCAGAAACTGATCTGGGATGATCCCCAACTGATGGCCATTGCCAAAAACGGAAACTGCACCAGGGAAAACGACGCCCAGAAATGGTTCCAGTTCGTCAATAATGTCTCCGACAAGGTGCTCTACCATTTCGGCAACCATCTTCTTGACCATCTTTCCGGGGCAAACCTGTTCAACGTGTTTCATTCCATCGGTTCGGCCGGCGCCCTCTACACCATGCTGGCTCCATATTTTGTGGCTTTTTCATTGTTCACCAAAGACCGGCAGCTAAGTCGCCAGGCCAGGAGGGTCTTTTCTAAGGATAATACACTTGAGGCCATAACCAAACCGCCCATAAGGGTGGCTCATTTTACCGACACTTACCACGAAGTAAACGGTGTGGCTCTAACACTCCAGCAGATGGTTCGGCAGGCTCTGAATACCGGCAAAGAGTTAACGGTGATCACCTGCGACGGCCAAGGCCGGCGCCAGGCCGAAGGGGTTAAGAATTTCAAGCCCGTCGGCGTCTATGCCCTGCCGGAATATCCGGAGTTGAAACTGCAGTTTCCGCCATTCCTGGAGATGCTGAATTTCTGCTACGAAAATGACTTCAGCCATATCCACTCAGCCACCCCAGGGCCGATCGGGTTGGCCGCCTATGCCATCGCCCGCATTTTAAAGCTTCCCTTCAGCGGAACCTATCACACCGCCCTGCCGCAATATGCCCGATATCTAACCGAAGATGGCGATATCGAGGAGCTGGTCTGGAAATTTACATTGTGGTACTACGATCAAATGGATTTTATCTACGCCCCTTCGGAGAGCACGGCCCAAGAACTAATCCAAAAAGGGATCAGCCGCGATAAACTCCTGTTCTTTCCCCGCGGAGCGGATACGGTCA
>JADFXY010000556.1:0-2582 GCA_015233355.1 Deltaproteobacteria bacterium
TGGAGTTTCTCAAATTCCGAAAAGGCCGCGAAGCCAAGACGAACTTCAATAAGTTCAAGACACTTGAAGAGGTTAAAAAAGAAGACGAACTTTGTGAAAAAGCCTTGAAGGGCTTGTTGGTGGAAAAGGAGGAAAAAAATGGATAGAAAGATAAGCGTCATCGGGGCCGGATTTGTCGGGGCTACCGCCGCCCAGCGGGTGGCAGAGAAACAACTGGGCGACGTCGTTTTGGTGGATATCGTCGAAGGTACCCCCCAGGGTAAAGCTTTGGACCTGACTGAAGCCGCGCCCGTGGAAAAACATGACGCCAAAATTACCGGATCCAATAGTTATGAGGACACCGCCGGATCTGATGTGGTCATCATCACGGCCGGAATCCCGCGCAAACCCGGCATGAGCCGAGATGATCTCCTGGCCACCAACGCCAAGATCATGAAATCCGTTGTTACCGAAGTGGCCAAATACAGCCCTAATGCCGTCCTCATTATCGTCAGTAATCCCTTAGACGCCATGTGCCATGTGGCCTATGAGGCCAGCGGCTTTCCGAAGCAACGGATATTGGGCATGGCCGGGGTGCTGGATTCGGCTCGGTTCCGGTCTTTCATCGCCATGGAATTAAACGTCTCCGTTGAAAACACCCATGCCTTTGTCTTGGGCGGGCACGGTGACACCATGGTTCCGTTGCCCAGATATTCTACGGTGTCCGGGATTCCCATCACCGAGTTAATGCCGCCCGACCGGATTGAAGCCTTGGTCCAACGGACGCGCAACGGCGGAGCTGAAATCGTCAGTATGCTTAAAACGGGCAGCGCTTTCTATGCCCCGGCTTCATCCGCCACAGAAATGGCTGAGGCCGTATTAAAGGATAAGAAAAAAATCCTGCCTTGCGCCGTTCTCTTGCAGGGGGAATACGGCTACAATGATCTGTTCATTGGAGTTCCGGTCAAACTGGGCAACAAGGGAATCGAAGAGATTATCGAGATTAAATTGCTGCCGGAAGAAAAAATAGCCCTGGACAAATCGGCTGAGGCTGTGCGCGGCCTGGTAGCTACCCTGGCCAAATTAAAATACTAGTCATGTTTTTGAGCCAGGTTGACAGAGCCGATACCGGTTAAACGCATTCTGTTCTGCTGCCTGGCCTGGTTGATTTCAAGATTTAAATATCCATCCCGTAGGCCATCGATAGAGGCGGATAAAAATCCGTCTCCAACAATGACCGACCAAGGCAGTCTTTTGGGATTTTTGGTATAACGGAATAACTTCTCGAGACTATTACAAGACCATCAGATGTCTTCCCCTGGATCCTGAGATAAAAACAAGATGGAGGTATCAAGTAAAATGGAGAGGATTCTTACCGGCGAAAAAGCGACATTAACAGTGGGCGGAAAAACTATTGAGTTACCGGTGCTTGAAGGGACGGAAGGGGAAAAGGCAATCGATATATCCAGGCTCCGGGAATTGACGAAATACATCACCCTTGATCCCGGATTCGCCAATACGGGGAGCTGTCTCAGTTCCATTACTTTCATGGATGGAGAGAAAGGAATCTTGCGTTATCGAGGCATCCCAGTCCAGGAACTGGCCGAAGAATCTTCCTTCGTTGAGACTGCTTACTTATTGATTAACGGCAAATTGCCCAACAGCCATGAGCTCAACAGGTTCCGGATGCTGCTTAACGATTCATCCCTGGTTCATGAAGACATGCGCACCTTTTTCCAAAATTTTCCCAGGCAGTCCCACCCCATGGGCATCTTGTCTTCAATGGTTACGGCATTACGGAGTTTCTATCCGGCTTTAGAAGGATTATCCGAGACGGAAGAGACCACCATCACTCTAACCCGACTCCTGTCCAAGGTCCGGACGATGGCCGCCATGTCCTATAAGATGTCACGTGGCCACAAGGTGGTATATCCCAGGCCCGATCTAAGCTACTGCGCGAATTTCCTTAACATGATGTTTGACAGCCCGGTCAGGCATTACCATATCGATGATGATCTGGTCCAGGCTCTTAATGTTTTCTGGATTCTTCACGCCGATCACGAGCAAAATTGCTCCACCGCGGCAGTGCGTCTGGTGGGGAGCGCCCGAGTCAACCTGTATGCCGCCATTTCAGCCGGCATTGCCGCGCTCTGGGGGCCGTTGCATGGCGGGGCGAATCAAAAAGTGATCGAGATGTTGGAGGAGATTCAAGCAAATGGAGGAGATTCAAGGCCATTCATAGAACGGGCTAAGGACAAAAAAGACCCTTTCCGATTGATGGGGTTTGGTCATCGGGTGTATAAAACTTATGACCCGCGGGCCAAGATCATGAAGGGTATGTGTGATAAGGTGTTGGATAAACTCCATACGCATGACCCATTGCTGGATATTGCCGTCCAGTTGGAGGAAGCCGCCCGAAAAGACCAGTATATCATTGACCACAACCTTTATCCCAACGTAGATTTCTACAGCGGCATCGTTCTTCGGGCTCTGGGTATCCCGACCAACATGTTTACGGTTATGTTTGCCATTGGCCGGCTGCCTGGATGGATTGCCCAGTGGAAAGAAGACGCCAGTGATCCCAACTGGAAACTGTCCCGGCC
>JADFXY010000557.1:0-2579 GCA_015233355.1 Deltaproteobacteria bacterium
CCACGTAAGGGTGATTTACCGCAATCATGGCCGCGTAATCAGCCAGGCCGAAGATAAATCCACCGTGAACCAGGCCGGACCCGTCAACCGCCATGCGTTCCAGGGTCCGAAGTTCCACCCGGCTGAAGCCCGATTCCACCTGCAGGGGTTTACCGCAAAGCTCCTGGTCAATCATTTGATGGGTGAGGATATTCATGATGGCCTCCGGTTGGCAAGACAAAAATTAAATAAAAAGGGAATTTCATGAGGTTGGAGATTGAGACCAAAATCCCGTTCAGCAGGGCGTATTATCACAGGAAGTACATGATTTGTCAAGAATCCAGCAATTCTAAATTTGGCGGCTAACATAATATTTGAGGCGCCCATTTTGAGGACTGAAGTCGTTTGACCGCATCAATGCCGGACTGATTCATAGAAAGAAATCCACGGATACGTCGAGACACCCCGTTTCGATGCCGGACGAACAATCAATCTACGCCCAAGAGATACAAGTCTTGAAGTCTGCTGAAATAATCATCAATCTTCCATGAGATTATCCTTGATTTTTGCCTGGGGCCGTGATTGACTAAAATCGGCTTCGGCGAAGGATAAAACAAGGCGAGTGCGAAACTTGAGTAACATACAGTAATTTATTAAGGATCGGCAATCAGACTAATAGCCGGTTAAACACCTCGGAGGGTGTTTTCATGTATAAGGAACGTTTTGAAAATCTCAGACGGGTGGCCATGAAGATAACCTCTTCTCTCCAGATTGGTGACATCTGTGAATTTGTCAGAGACGAAACCAAGTCGATCCTGCCCCAGGCCAAAGAGGCCTGTTTGTTGATGTTTGACCCGGACGCGCCCAAGTATACCCGACCACTCCACTGTTCTATCAACAAACAACAAATTAATTGCCAGTTGTGCCGGCGGGGGAGCGAGGTTATCCGGAAGGCCCTGGCCCAACCTCAAACATGCCGGTACTCATTTACCGCCCCCCCGGAGGGGAAAACAAATTGTCCTGAGACATCCGTGACAGTTGGTGAAATTGCCTTACCGATTTACGATGGTGCCACGCCCCTGGCCGTTTTGGACGTCATCGCCCGAGACGGGGAAAAATTTGACGAAAATGATTTGATCTTACTCCAAGACCTGGTCGACCTGGTGGCCAATGTGCTCATCAACGCTCGGAATCATCATCGAGTATCTCAAGAAAAACTGAGCCTTGACAGCATACTCAAACAACTCCGCCCCTTTGTCCCGGAAACGGTGCAACGGATTGTAGAAAAAAATCCGGAAGCCCCGGACTTTGACAAGGCCGACATGGACGTGTCCATTCTGTTTTTAGACATCGCCGGATACACCAGAATCAGCGAAATATTGACCCAAGAAAAGGTCAACTTCATTATTGAAAAATACTTTTCCGCCTTTTTGGATGTGATCTACGCCTATGGAGGGGACATCAACGAAACTGCCGGAGATGGGCTGATGGTCATCTTTCAGGGGCCGGCTCGCGAAAACGCCCTGAACGCGGCCCACGCGGCCTTAGAAATCCGGCGCCGGACCACGGACATCAACACCGAGTTGGAAGGGCAATTCGACCCCGTCCTGGTCAATATGGGAATCAATTCCGGCACCGCCTCGGTGGGCATGACCAGCTTTCATGGTGCCTCCGGCGCCCGCATGACCTACACCGCCAGCGGCCCGGTGACCAACCTGGCCGCCCGGATTGCCGCCTCCGCCGCCAATGGAGACATCTTGGTCGGCCCCGAGACCGCTCACCGCATAGAGGGAGAAATACCTCTGCGTGATTTGGGGGTCCTCAATTTCAAGAACGTTAAAGAAGGGGTCAACACCTACAGCCTGGCTTTGTCGTGATCGCCGGTTACGGGTTATGTGTTGCGGGTCGCTGGTTACTCGTTGCTGGTCATGTGCTGATTTCACCGAGTTAAGATTGGCCGGTGGTAAACCGTTTATTCGTCAATTCCACCGCTCATGTGAAAAAAGATAGGCCCAACGACAGGCGCCTGCCGTGGAGAGACCGTCGGTCGCCAGATCGTCCTTTATGAGACCTAAAGATCACGTCAGACACCGGGGCGCTTCCGGCGGGATGACCGACCGGCCCCTCGGCACCAAACTGGAATGTTGCCATTTTCGACTTCTCCGTTTTCTCCTCTTCAAACCTTCCCTCCGGCCATACCTGTCCCATTTAAATCTTCCATCCAGTATTCCTCTCCCATTCGTGTTATTGCCGAGCTATTGTCCATTGACCGGCATCCAACCGCTGTAAGGGCCGTATTGTGCGTAGGTCGATACATTATTAGAGCTGTCGAGGGTCGAGATACTGGCAGATCCTCCCGTTCCCGCCCAGAGGACATAGTTTGCTTTCGGAGTCGGTGTATTGGTCGGCTGGGCATCTTGGATAAGCCGGTTGCCGTTCGCGTCGTAGGTGTATGTGATGGTTGAGCCATCATCGTAGGTGACTTGAGTTAGTCGACCGAGATTATCATATGTGTTATTAAAGGTGGAAGCATGCACAGTACTTACCATCGCAATCAGGTACAAAACCATCGCCCAACTAAATAAATTTAAATTTATTCG
>JADFXY010000558.1:0-2489 GCA_015233355.1 Deltaproteobacteria bacterium
CACAACTCCTTTAAATCCCACCCTCGTAATCCAATTTTAAAAATGAATCTTAAAGAAGAAAGACTATTACTGTTTTAACTCATCCCTTTTATATCTCTGGGAAGGAAGGGTGAATCTATCTTTAGCCTTGCAAGCATCCGAGATAACTTTCTGGAGTTCAGATTTAAGACTTTCTTTGCAAGCAGTATGGGCGTGTGCAAAATCAATAAGAAGTTCTTCAGGAGCAGCAGTAGATTTCTCTTCAAATTCAGCTGAGAAAGTCCTCGAACTCAAAGCCAGTTTGATTTCAGAATTCCCTGTATCAGGAATGGGAATCCCACAAATATCACATAGATAAGCTTTCGACATCCTAAGTACCTCCCTCAACTTTCGATCCAGATGTAGTGCGGGTACGATACCCTCTGCCTGCCCCGTCAAAATCTAAATTATTAGATTTTCCTATATTCTGACATTTCTGGCAAAGTTTACGTGGCTTCCCATCAGCCAAGCTAGCAACAGCTTCATCCGAAAGGTGAAGAACCTTTATGAAATCTTCCCCACAAAAACATTTACAATTGAACTTACGTTTGCCCGATAGAAGATTATGCAAAACAGCTCCTTATCTTTTTATGGAGTTAACTCTCTGTGCATTCTCTTTATCAAAATCTTCTTGCCAGATAGAAACTATCGGCTCAGGAGGGGAAGATAATTTTTTAATTTCAGAGAAAATACCACATATTACGATTATGATCGCAAGTATGGCACAGATCTTCTCTATGAAATCCATTATAGGAGTAATAATTTTCATATCGTATTCCTTAATGAATAAACTGACCAGTATACCACATCCAACTCACAAGAGCGAACCCCGGAGCAAGATATCGAAACTTCCATATCACATAGAACATCAGGGCCAGCAAGATCCACTTCTGATTATATCGAAAAGTGAAGTAAATATCATTAATCGAAAAATCAATCAGACGCTTAGACTTCAAAAGTTGCCAGTCAGTTTGAGAGTACATAAAATTCTCCTTTATACTAGGTACAAAGGTTTATCTTAGAAATTAATCCGAATCTTCAATATTCAGACCTAAATCGAAAATAAGTTTCTTACGTTCAGGTACGAAGTTTTTACCTGAGAATATATAATAGAGATTTAGCATTTCACTGATATCATCATATTTGATCTGAACGAGTCTAGGCTCTCGCACTAAGGTGTGTATGGAATGATCCGGGATTTCTCCAAGACCCTTGATACGAGTAACGGTGTATAACTTACCCGCATCTTTAGGATCATAACCAAATTCCTTGATCTTATCCTCTTCATTCTCATCAGAGTATATGTAGTGAAGATCTTTAGACTTTTGGTTCTGAACAATAAAGAAAGGGGTCTCTACCCTGTAGAGTTTACCTTGGCGAATTACCTCAGGGAAGTGAGCTAGAAAGAAAGTGATAAGAAGAGAAGCACAATGCTTTCCTCCAGCATCCTCGTCCGTAGCTATGATGAAGTCCCTAAAGTTTAGTCCAGAAAGATCTTTAGGGTCATTCATGTTTAGACCAGCAACATCGATTAGTGTTGCAAATTCCGTGTTCTTAACGACACGAGAAAGCTCAAGCTCTAAAGAATTAAGAGGAATACCACGAAGGGCTAGGATACCTACATGCTCCTTATATAGTTTACCTGAGGTTGCATCCCTAAGCTTCCCAGCTTTAACCAATGTACCTGATGCCGATTGCCCCTCAAATAAATAAAGAGAATTTAAAGATTTGTCCTTAGAAAGGGGTGGAGTGTAAACATCATAGGAATAATTCAATGAAGAAGTTGAGGGGCCGTTAGGTTTATTTAAGGTTGCCTGTCTAGCTTTGGCGGCGGCTATGCGAGCTTTGGCTTGGAGCAATGCTTGCTGTACGATCTTATCAGCATACCCCGGCTGAGTCAAAAGGAAGGCCAGAATCTTTTGTGGAAGAGTCTGATTGATTAATTCAGAGATATCCGTATTAATCAATTTAGACTTTTCCTGAGAAGAAAAGGAAGGGTTCTTATGAAGAAGCTTTAAGATAGAGATTAATCCTGAGCGGATATCAGAAGTTTCTACTTTAATCAATTGATCTTTTTTAGAAAGAATAGCGTGATCTTGAAGATATTGACGTATAGCCCTAGCAAATGATTGTCGAAGGGCTACAACAGGAGTAGAGGAATCTTCTATTCTAACCCCATTTACATATGAATGAAAAGACTCCCCTGAAGAGGAACTTAAAACAGCTAGAGCTATCTCATAACTGTTTCCCTCCCCTTCCCCGATAAGAATTGGAAATCTAGTAATTACCTCCCGGTGATCTAATTGGGAATCTAAATAATCAGAAATACCCTTATTGGAAATAAAGGAAATACTTTCAGAAGAGCCATCCTCCTTCTTAAGAAGGAGTAAAAATTCCAAACCCTGATACAACCAAGCAGACGTGTGCTCTTCCGATCTTGCTTGGTTGTATCAGGGTTTGGAAAGAGTGTA
>JADFXY010000559.1:0-2557 GCA_015233355.1 Deltaproteobacteria bacterium
AATATGTCGACCTGGCCATTGGCTACGGGGTAAATTTCTTCGGCAACCGGGCCCCGTTCATTGCCGCGGCCGTAGAAGAACAGCTCAAAGACGGCTACCATCTCGGGCCACAATTCGATCTGACCGGCGAAGTGGCGGAACTCATCTGCGAGCTGACCGGAGTGGAGCGGGTAACTTTCGTCAACACCGGATCAGAAGCGGTCATGACGGCTCTGCGCATGGCCCGGGCGGTTACCGGACGAGATAAAATCGTCATCTTTTCGACCTCTTATCACGGGACATTCGACGGCGTTCTGGCCATGCCCACTGATTACGGCTCCGTTCCCATCGCTCCAGGCACACCGCAAAAAATGGTGGATGACGTCATCGTGCTCAGATACGGCGAGCCGGAAAGTTTAGAAATCATTAAATCATTAGGAAAAAAGCTGGCCGCGGTCTTGGTCGAACCGGTCCAAAGCCGCCGGCCGTCATTCCAACCAAAAGAATTCCTTCATGAATTACGCAGGATCACAGCGGCTTCGAAAACCGCTCTGATCTTTGATGAAGTCATTACCGGCTTCCGGATTCACCCAGGCGGGGCCCAGGCCTGGTTCGGAGTCCAAGCCGACCTGGTGACCTATGGCAAGATCGTCGGGGGTGGCATGCCCATCGGGATTATCGCCGGAAAAGAAAGATTCATGGATGCCATTGACGGCGGACAATGGGATTTTCAAGATGCCTCATTTCCGCGCAAAGGAGTGACTTTTTTTGGAGGCACCTTCTGCAAACATCCCTTGACTATGGCCGCGGCCCTGGCTGTCCTTCGGCACATCAAAGAACACGGCTCAGTCCTGCAAGATCAGGTCAATCAACGGACCTCCTATTTCGTCAAAACTTTAAATGAATATTTCGCCCAGGCCAACGTGCCGATTTGTATCAACCATTTTGCCTCGTACATGCGTTTTGAGTCATTCGACAAATATGATCTGTCTTTGCAACCAATTGAAATGGACCTGTTGTTCTACTTGCTGCTCCTCAAAGGGGTCTATACCTGGGAAAGACGGATTTGTTTCTTCTCCACCGCCCATACCAATGATGACATTGAATATGTCATTCAAGCAGTTAAAGACAGCATTACGGAAATGAGGGATGGTGGCTTCCCTTTCGAGTATGACCCGTCATCTCAGAGTGGATTGTTGGATCAGATCCCCCCTGTTTGCCGGGTCTACTCCGATCAGGCTGAATCGACCATGCCGGGTCAAACCTCCCAGCCGATTTCTTGTCCCATGTCTTCAGCTCAAAAACGGCTGTTCATCCTCAGCCGATTCGAGGGCGGAGAAGCCGCCTACCATCTACCCGGCGCGGTAATTATCGACGGCCAACTGGATTATCATCGGGTCGAGGCCGCGTTCAAAGAATTGATCAACCGTCACCAGACCCTGCGGGCCGGTTTCGACGTGGCCGGAAACGACCTGATCCAGTTGATTTATCCGCAGGCCGATTTTCAGATCAGCCAAAGCTCAACCGACGAAGACAACCTGGGCGAGACGGTCCAACAGTTTATTCGGCCCTTTGACTTGACCCGACCGCCCTTGATTCGAGTCGGGCTGATCCGCTTGGGCCCCAACCGCCACCTCCTGATCCTGGACGCCCATCACATCATCATTGACGGTATGTCTTATAATCTTCTGAATCAAGAATTCATAAAATTGTATCAGGGGGCCAAATTGCCCCCGGTCCGCCGGCAGTATTCGGACTATATCCAGTGGCAACAAGATTATCTGAATTCGGATAAAATCAAAAAGCACGAGGCGTTCTGGCTGGCTAAACTGTCACCCGCCCTGGCCGTGCTCAATTTACCGGTGGATTATCCCCGGCCGGCCCGAAAGAGCTTTGCCGGAGCCAACGTCTATTTCAAACTGGACGAGTCCCAAACCCGGCCACTCCGGGAACTGGCCAAGGCCACCGGAACTTCATTGTTCATGGTCACCCTGGCGGCTTACTATATCCTTTTGTCCAAACTTGCCGGCCAGGAGGATATAACGGTCGGAATCCCGGTAGCCGGGGGACAATCCGGCAAGTTCGACCAAACCGTGGGCATGTTTGTGGATACTCTGGCCATTCGGTTAAAACCAAAATGGCATAAGACTTTCAGCAGGTTCCTGACCGAACTGAAGAGAGAAATGTTATCGGCTTACGACCACCAGGATTATCCGTTTGAGGTGTTGGTCAAGAAACTGGGCCTGGTTAGAGACGTCAGCCGGAACCCGCTCTTCGATACCATGTTTGCCTTTGAAAATGCCGACGACCGCGTCATCAAGATTGGCGGATTGACTTTAAGCCCTTACCAGGTGTCCTTAAATACGGCCATGGTCGACCTGACCCTGGAGGCCGTTGAGGTCGGAGGAGGGTTGAATTTTCGCTATGAATACAGCACGGATTTGTTTAGGCCGGAGACAATTGACCGATTCGCGGCCTTATATCAAACTATTCTGAATCAACTCACCAGGCAGCCAGAAGTATTGCTCCGGGATCTGGACATCCTGCCGGAGGCCGAGAAGCAGCAACTGTTGATGGG
>JADFXY010000055.1:0-15875 GCA_015233355.1 Deltaproteobacteria bacterium
TGGGCGCTGCATAACCATAGGGTTCAATACACTCGGCGTAATACTGATCCACCAGTTCCCGCTGTTCCGAGTCCAAATCCTCATAGGCCAGGTCTACCTCTTGGGCGAATGAAACAAACGGCAAAAAGACCGATAAGGATAATCCCAGCACCAGGGCCTTCAAGATTGCTTTCATGGTTCCCTCCTGCTGCTTTGGATAATGGCGTTGGGTAGTGTCAAGCGTTTGCATGACTGGTTAGAAATAACTTTAGTTTATTATATCACAATCGTCTTCCGATGGGTAGGATTATCCGCGCCCCGGCGGGAGCAGGCATGGGATAAATTGTAATTTACCAGTAGGGCAGGTGGAGTGATCCATGACAGTCCAGCCAAACGATGCCGCACCCGAGCCCGGCCCACCCGACCATGAGGCTGCGGCCACCTGCTCTATTCGGCTTCCGGCCGACAGAATCTATCTCCCTCCGGCCAAGGCTTTTTTGAGTGCCCTCGCCCCGGCCCTGGGGTTTTCCCATCATGAGATGTCCGGCCTTGAGACGGCGATGGAGGAAGCCTTCATTAACGTGATCGAACACGGCTACGGCGGCGGTCCCGGCGAACCTCTGTCCATAACCTTCACCATTACCCCAACCGACCTGACTATTACCTTTCACGAAAAGGGGATTCCCTTCGACCCCGGAAGATTAGCCCAATGTCCGCAGCCCTCGATGGATGCCGATTGCTTTCCTCCCGGATTTGGATTATCACGTATCCAGTCGGCCGTGGACCACATGGAGTTTGTCCACCTCGGCCGGGCCGGGAAGGAGCTTCGCCTGGTTAAGCGTCGGCACCCGGTCCCCGGTGATTCCTTGGCGGCTCATGGAACAGCAGGTCCCGATTCAGGCCAGGCCGACGATGCCCCTCCGATGCCATCCCAGCCGTACGTCGTGAGAGCCCTCAGACCTGATGAAGCCGCGGAAATCTCCAGGCTGGCCTGGCGGACTTATGGCCTGACGCATGCAGATTTTGTCTACCAACCAGAACAGCTCGCCGGCATGATCCGGGAAGGCCGCTTGACCAGCTTTGCCGCAGTCACCTCCTCGGGCGAGGTGGTCGGTCATGTGGCTTTGGAAGTTTCTCCGAACTCCCCGGCCGTGGTCCTGCTCGGTTTGGGCTTTGTTCATCCCCAATATCGTCGATCCGGCGTGTTTCGGGCCGTCAATGAAAAAACTATGGCCGAGGCCGGCCGAATGGGCTTCATGGGCGCCTACCTTTACGCCACCGCGGGGCATCCCTTTTCCCAGAAAGTTGCTTTGGACTTCGGTTTCACTCCCTGCTGCATCATGCTGGGGGCTCGGGCCGCGGACACGGATTTCAAGGGCTTGATTGCACCGCTTAATCAACGGGAAAGTGTGATAACCCACTACTTAGCCTTTAAGCCTCAGAAGCGGTATATTTCGATGCCGTCCCGTCATGCGGCCATGATCAGGCGCATCTATGACTGGATCGGGCTCCCGGTTGAGGGCAAATCCGAAGAACCGCCGGCCTGTCCTCTGCCCGAGATATTCTTGAAGACATCTTATGACAAGGCTTTTAATATAATTATCATACAAGTGATGTCAATCTGCGCCGAAGCTGAAATCCATCTTCGTTCGGCCTCCAGGAAAGCTCTACAAAAAAAAGTCGACATAATTTATGTTCTATTGAATCTGGAAGATGCGGACTTAAACGACACGGTGGAGTTCCTGGAATCACAGGGATTCTTTTTTGCCGGGATACAACCGTACGGCCTCATGAACAAAGACGCCCTGGTCATGCAATATCTCAACCTGGAAAACTTCAACTGGGATAAGATCAAGGTCGCCTCTCCCGTGGGTCAAGAACTTTTTGGTTATATCAAAGATGAGAAAAAACGTCTGCACGGGGAATAAATTGTCCGCCACGTTGATATCCGGAACTGGTCCCAGATGACCGACTCCTGTAACCTGCCTTTTAGCCATGCCGAGATATTGCGGGATATCCTCACCACCGGCCCATTCGTGGACGTGGCCCTGCCGACCGCGCCCCATCAAACCTTTACTTACCTGGTTCCCGAACACATTAAAGGCGCTATCCAGGTCGGCCAACGAGTGCTGGTCCCCTTCCGAAACCGCCGGGAGATCGGGTATGTGGTCACCTTCGCCACGGCCACCGGTCTGACCGGAGTCAAAGAAGTAGCCGCCCTGGTGGATGAGGACCCGCTTTTTGACATCACCTCAGTAGCCTTGTTTCTCTGGATGGCCAATTATTATCACTATCCCATCGCCAAAGTGATCGCCGCCTGTCTTCCGCCGGGATTGGACGCTCACAGTTATCAGGCCGTCAGGCTGACTGAAGCCGGCAACATGGCCCTGCAGACATTACAGCTTGATCCGACCCACAGGGCTATTCTCGAAGGGCTGAACGCATCCCGGAGCCTGCCTATTGATAAGTGCCTGGCTGCGGCCAAGACCAAATCCAGGTACGATATTATTTATCGGCTGCGGGATCAGGGCCTGATCGCCGTCGAAACCGAGTTCAAATCGGATCGGGTCAAGATTAGTTATGATCTGGAAATTTGTTTGATTGACGAACCGGATCAGGCTCCTTGGATTGAGCCCCATCCGGTCAGCGAGAGTAATCCAATTACCGCAACGTTGACCTGCCCTCCCGGCGGTATGAAACACCCGGTCGGGCTGTCACGTAAGGAGCGGGCTGTTTTCGATCTGGTCCGGGCCACCGGCCGGATGATGATGTCCGAGCTAAATAAACGGTCCAGGGCGCCTGAAGAGGCAGTCCGATCTCTGGAAACCAGGCGCCTGGTCTCCACCAGGCAGGTTGAAATCTACCGGAACCCCCTGGGGGAGAACATCTCTCTCTTACCCCCCCCGACGACCCTGTCTCCGCACCAGCGCCAGGCTATTGCCGCGGTCAAAGCGGCTCTCAATGAGCGCTGTTTCGCTCCATTCTTGCTGCACGGGGTGACCGGAAGCGGCAAGACGGAAGTTTACCTGGCCCTATTCAAGGAAGTGCTCGACCAGGGCCGGCAAGGCATTCTGCTGGTTCCGGAAATAGCCCTGGTCTCCCAACTGGAAGGGTTGCTCCGGTCACGCTTCCATGACCGGGTGGCCATCTTATCCAGCGCCTTGACCCCGGCCCAGAAGTACAGCCAGTGGCTACGGCTGAAGAATGGACAGGCCGCGATCGCGGTGGGACCGCGGTCAGCCTTGTTTGCGCCCCTGAACAACCTGGGCTTAATCGTGGTCGATGAAGAGCATGATGATTCCTACAAGCAAGGAGACAGGTTGCGCTACCATGCCCGGGACGTGGCCCTGGTGAAGGGGGCCCTGGCCGGGGTGCCGGTCATCCTGGGCTCGGCCACCCCGGCGGTTACCTCTTTCTATCAGGTGCGTCGCGGCCGCTATCAGTATCTATTGTTGCCGGAGAGAATCAAGCAGCGGCCATTGCCCGAGGTGATCCTGACCCCCATGAAAGGTGAGAAGAGTTCGCTATTCTCCGAAGCGCTCCGCCAGGCTCTCCAGGAAAACCGGGATAATCAAGAACAGGCGCTTATCTTTGTCAACCGCCGCGGTTTTATCCCGGTCATCCTCTGCCCCAGGTGCGGCCAGGCCGTGCAATGTCCCAATTGCCAGGTCAGCCTGACCCATCATCTGGAGGACGATTCCCTCCATTGTCATTACTGCCAATTCACCCGGCCGCTGGTCAATGTCTGTTCCAAATGCGGCAAAAAAGGTATGTCCGGGTTGGGATTCGGGACCGAAAAAGTGGAGCAGGAGCTGAAGAAACTGTTCCCCCAGGCCAGAGTCGCCCGCATGGACCGGGACACCACCGTCCAGCCGGGTGCTTTGTTCAAGATATTGAAAAATTTGAGGGAAGGGAAAACGGATATTTTGGTCGGGACGCAAATGATTGTGAAGGGGCATGACTTCCCCGGGGTCACACTGGTGGGGATAATTTCGGCGGATCAGGCTTTATGTTTTCCTGATTTTCGAGCCTCTGAGCGGACATTTCAGGTGCTTTCCCAGGTGGCCGGTCGGGCCGGCCGCGGTGAACGCCCCGGACGGGTCATCGTTCAGACATACAACCCGCAGCACTTCGCCATTACCTGCGCCCGTGATCACGACTACATCTCTTTTTTTGAGCAGGAGTTCCAGTTCCGGTCGGAGCTGGCCTATCCCCCTTTATCACGTCTGCTGGGGATCAATATCTCCGGGAACGACCAGGAAGCGACCCGCCAGGGTGCAGCGGAAGCTGGCCGGTTCTGCCGGGAATTGGCCGACACACCGGAGTTTCAGGGCCGGATCAAAGTCTTGGGGCCGACGCCCTGCCCTTTGTTTAAACTCAAGAATCGGTATCGCTGGCAAATCCTGATCAAAAGCCCCGGGGCCAAATTGCTAAACTCTTACGGGCGGGAAGTGAACCTGCGGCTGCCGGGTCAGTTGGCCCCGTCCGGTCTCCGGGTCACCCTTGATGTGGATCCTATGGACATGATGTAATCAGAGACTGGATCAGAATTTCAGAATAGAAGGATGAGCAAGGGATGACGAAAGTCAATGGAACGCGGCTTGGGGAACAACGTTGACATGGGAAGCTGCGGACAAAAGCAAAAAGATCGGTTCTTCGATGTCCGCCTCTGGATCGGTACAGGAAGGATCAGGCTGCGGTAACGGTTCGCCTCGCAGCAGGTTCGTCTCCGCCATATCCACCAAGGCGCCGGCCAGCAATCGGCGCGCCTCCCGCAGGTCTGGGCCAAAGATGATAGTTCCTGGAATATCCAAAAGTTCAGCATGGACACCCTGATCAACAAACCTATACATCGCTTTATAGGTCAACATCATCCACTCACATTGGTGTCAGTATACTATCTCTGGCCTGGCCAATCGCTTCGGCCAGCATGTCCGCACTCACCTGATGAATGATATCATCCTGCCAGACCGGCTCCAGATTCTTTATAATGCTTTGTTTATCAGCCGCCGTCCATTTCAGGGCGGTTTCAATCCGGTTGATATCGGCCGTGGTGCTGAAAAAATCTCCTGTGATAATAACGCTCTCGATCGACTTGCCAGCCAGCGATAAAAAAATCTCCAGGAGGCCCCCAGGAGTTTTCAGATAAGCGTGGCCCATTCGTGAACGCATGGATTTTTTGGAAAAGATCCAGTCATGCTGATGGTACCGGCTCACCCGGAGTTTGTCCACCGTGGACTCTTCCCAGGCGGTCATCGCCGAATCTTCGAAGGGAAAGCCCAGTTCCTGCTCGAACGCGGTGCGGACCTCATGGGCCACCAAAGAGATCGGCGCCTGATGTCCCGTCTCTCGGTTGATGGTCGTTACTCTCTGGCTGAAGCAAGAATATCCCTTGTCATATAGCTTCACTGGCGCCAGATTCATAATGTCCAGCATTAGCTCAATATCAAAATCCACCAACAAACTCATATGAAATAAAAAGGCCGAGGGGATCTCCATCGAGGCAGACAACCCGGCCAGTTTTTTGCCCGCCACTTCCAGGTCGTTCTTGGGGCGGAAGGTCACCGCCACGCCTAATTGGTCTAGAGCCCGGATAATCACCCGGCTGAGGGTATGGAAGATGGCTTTGATCCCGCCGGCAAACTTGGGATGATTCAGAGACGCCCCAAAACCAAGGGCCAGGACGGTCGGCCCCATGATCACAGTGCCGCCTCCGGTGCTTCGCCGACTATAAGCCACTCCTCTGGCCCGGCACCTGTCCAGCTTGAGGGCGGATTCGATATCCTGATATCGGCCAACGATGGCCGCGGGCTCAAAAGTATATAAATGTAGTATGGGGGGGGAGTTCGTTTCAGCTACCGACAAGGCCAGCATATCATCAACGGCCAGACCCAGGTCCACCGGGACTTGCCGGTCCCATTGACTGATCAGCCGGCCCGGATGGTTTTCAGGTGAGATTTGTTCGTCCATTTGGTTCCTGGTTCTCCCTCAAACTTGATCATCGTCAGGTCATGTCACCACCAGCGACCTGCCTTAGGCCCCGTTTAATCGTGGCGTTTTTCCGCTTGGGCTGTTTCTACGGCCTGTGATTACAACCAGCGTCATGACTCATCAGCGTCATTTTCCGGGGATTCCAAAGCATCGGCATGGGAGAATACCTCGATGCCCAGTTTGGGAGCCACTTTCATGGCCCGTTCATCAACCATGGGCGAGATGGCAATCATTCTGGAGGCCTGTTGCCGGTGCTTCTTTTCGTAATATCTTACTTTTCGCTCGAATGCATACATGTCGGATTTACTCAGGGAAGATTTTAACTCACAGATGATCAAGAGGCCGTTCTTGACCACGACGTCCAGCTCCACCTGATCGGGCCGGCCGAAAACCATTCCTTCTTCATCATATTCGTTGACATGGACCACTTCTCCATCGAAAACATCTTTTAATATTGCGGCTAAGCCGCTCCGGTAAGATTCCTCGGTCTGGTGGCCCCAACGCGCTCCAATGGCGCCCAAAGTGGATTCTAACCTTTTTATGCTGCGGTCTAACTTTTTATCGGTTTCCTCATGTCTCCTATCCGATTCCGCCCACCTGGCTGCGGACTCCCGCTTCTCCTCTTCCCATTTCTCCTCCCACGCCGCCCACTTGGCCGCGGACTCCCGCTGGTTCTCTTCCCATCTCTTATTTGATTCTTCCCATTTCTTATCAGATTCTTCCCACGCCTTCTTTTGTTCGGCCCACTTGGCCGCGGACTCCCGCTGGTTTTCTTCCCACCTCTTGGTAGATTCTTCCCATTTCTTATCAGATTCTTCCCACGCCTTCTTTTGTTCGGCCCATTTGGCCGCGGACTCCCGCTTCTCCTCTTCCCATTTCTCCTCCCACGCCGCCCACTTGGCCGCGGATTCCAGGCTCTCCTTGTCCCACTTTTCTTGAAGAGCGATCCTCTGGGCGACCGATTCCCGCATGTGCTCGTCCCATTTCCTCTCGTCTAATTCGCGGGCTTCCCTCAGCTCTCTGAACATCCGATCAAAATTGGTTTCCGTCTCCCGTTTATCGGGAAATTCAGGACGGCAGATTTCAAGGACATAATCCCGGATGCTGGGATCAATTTTAATCAATCTGGGGAGTTCATGGACTATCAGCTCCCTTAGCTCGTTTAGCTCCATATCATCACCTTACCGTCCATCAGACAACTCGACCAGGTTTGGGTTAGATAACCGACATATCCCATTTCTTCTTCTGTTCCATCTTAATCTTCTTTATTTCTTGATTAATTTCTTCCGTCTTGGCTGGATCGTTCTTGATATATTCCAGGGCCCGTTCAAAATGGTACAGGGCATTTTTATGATCCCCTTTAGCCCAATAGTACTTGGCCAGGTTATATGAGGCCAGACCGATTTTTCCTTCTTTCCCGTACAGGATGCCCAAATTATAAAATGTTTCCGTATAATTTTTGTCTAGGGCCAGTACCCGGTTGAACAACTTGATCGCCTCGGCCGGATACCCCAACTCTTGATCAACCCGGCCCAGGTAATACAGAGTCTCGGCAAAGTCTGGACGCATAACCACCGATTGCGATAGGCATTCCTTGGCACGATCGAATTGGTTCAGGTTAAAGTATATCCGACCCAGGCTCGAAAGTATGGCCGGGTCAGCCGGATCGAGCCTGACGGCTTTCTTCAATTCCTCCAACGCCTGTTCGTTTTTCCCGGTTCGGGCATAAACCAGACCCAGGCCCAAATAGGCCATCTTGTCCTGAGGATTCTCCTTGATTCGATTCATGAATCGCCGTTCGGCCAACTGGGAATCCAGATATTCCGATTCCACCCTGGTCTTGATCTCTTGAAAAGTCGATTCGTGGGCCTTTTGCTTGGTCAACTGGACCGGATAATTCTTAGATTTTATATAATTAGTCAAATAAATCGTCCGATCCTGGATATCCGGGTGGGTCAATAGATAGGTGGGAACGTTGCTTGAGCCCAGCCATTTCGTCTCGTGGCCCATCCGCTTCATCATCTCCGGCATGGCCGCCGAATTATACCCGGCCGCGGTCATAAAGGTCAGGCCCATAAAATCAGCCTCCTCCTCATCAGCCCGACTAAACATCAACTGGGTTTGGACGTTGGCGGCCATGCTCCCGACCATGAGCGCCCCGGCCACCGGCCCGCCTACCAATAATCCGGCCAGCATACCGATCGCAGAAGCAATATTGACCTTCGTCGATTTTTCGATCCGTTTGGCAATGTGCCGTTCCACCACGTGGCCCAGCTCGTGGGCGATGACACTGGCCAATTGGCTCTCATTGTCGGACAGCAAGATAATTCCGGTGAAAATAAAGATGTACCCACCAGGGGCGGCGAAGGCATTCAACCCCGGGTCATCTATTACGAAAAACTGGACTTCAAACGGCGGATTATCCACCGTACCCACAAGCTGTTTACCTATCTTTTCAACGTAGTTGGCCACAGCCTGGTCATTGACGAACTTCACCTGCTCTTTAACCTTGAGGAAAAATTCCCTCCCCAATTCCTTTTCTTCTTTAGGCGACATCATCGCCCAAGATGGTTGCGCCCATCCTGTCACAATCAGGCACACGACCAGGCAGGCCACCACGGCCATTACCGATGTATGAGAATGAAACTGTTTCTGAAACCCGTTTCCGGACTTCTGATCAGTCCTCTTCATCACCTTCCCCTTCATCCTCATCCCCAGTCAAATCTTCCGGGGGGATAATCTGGCTCAAATCCAACCTATCGGCCTCGCTCCATAACCCTTCTAAGTCATAGAACGGCCGGATTTCATCATAAAAAATGTGGATAATCACCTCGTTGAAGTCTAAGAGCGCCCATGTCCCCTCCTTGACTCCCTCCTGACCCAGAGTATAGAACCCCAGTTGCTTGGCTTCAGCATGGACATGTTCGGCAATAGCCTGGACTTGTCGTGAGGAATGGCCCGAACAGATAATAAAATAGTCGGCGTACGCACAACTGCCGCTGACATCTAAGGCAATGATATCGCGTGATTTTTTCTGGGCTACAAGTCCAACCAAGGCTTCGGCCTTGGCTTTGGCGCTAACGCCTTTCTTTGGTAGACGTTTTCTGGGAGCACGTTTAGTACTGATCATCTAATCCCCATCCGGCGGTCTGGCCGCACAATCAGTCAATGTCGCAGTATAGAGTTGGTGTTTCTGAATATATTCTTCCACCACCGGCGGCGTCAAGAACGTGATGGGCAGGCCCGTCCCGACCATCTCCCGCAGACGCGTGGCGGAAATAAATAATCCGGTAATTGGTTGAAAGCAAATGGTGTGGCCGGAGGGATGAACAAACCGGCCATCCTCTTCCGCCCAGGCTGTCCCCGGCGTTATTTGGGATAAATAACCCAGCGGGTCCGCCGCCTGCCGATATCCCGGCCGGGTGGTGACCACCAGATTGGTTAAGGAAAAAATGACCTGATAATCTTTCCAGGTGTTGATTTCTAAAAAGGAGTCAAGCCCAATGATCAGGTAAGGAACCGCCCGGCCTTGATTTTGCCCATGAAACTCCCTGATGGTATCCACGGTGAAGGAAGGCCCGGGCCGTTTTCCCTCCACATCCCAGGTACCCAAATAGGAAACTGGAGCCACTGCAGCTTTGGCCATGGCCAACCGGTGGTGAAAAGAGATAATGTCCGTCTGTTTCTTATGGGGAGGTTGGGCTGCAGGGACAAAGATGACTCGGGCTAGACCAAGGGCTGCCGTCGCCTCGACCGCGGACCTGAGGTGACCATAATGTATGGGATTAAAGGTCCCGCCAAAGAGACCTATTCGAATCGTCCTTGAATCAGTTGGGGATACTTGTTTCAATCTCTCGAACCTGGTCGCCGGGTTAGTCTTGTATGCGACGGATCCGGTCGCCGAGCCAAACCATGGCTTACACGTGGTGTCTTAGACATGAGATTGTTGCTTGTGGCTGGGCGGCGGGTTCTGTTATCGTCCTTATATTTGTCTTCTTCTTCTCGGTTGGTTCAACTTGCCGACTATTATGGACAGTTTTACGCCCGGACCTGGCCGTCGCCATAGGCGATGAACTTGGTGGTCGTTAATTCCTCCAGACCCATGGGGCCGAAAGCATGGAGCTTAGAGGTATTGATGCCGATCTCCGCCCCTAGGCCCAATTGGCCGCCGTCGTTAAATCTGGTCGAGGCGTTCACCAGGACCAAAGATGAATCAACCTCTCGTAAGAACCGTTGGGCCCGCTGGTAATCCGAGGTGACGATGGCCTCGGTATGATTGGAACCGTATTGGGCGATATGATCGAGCGCCTCATCCATATCGGCCACCACCTTCACGGCCAGGATCAGGTCCAAAAACTCGGCCAGCCAGTCGGATTCCATGGCTGCTCTGGCCTGGAGCAAAAATGACAATGTCCGTTCGCATCCCCGAAGCTCTACACCGGCCTGATTAAATCGCTCCGCCATGGCCGGCAGGAATTGAGCCGCCACATCCTGGTGGACCAACATCGTCTCCATAGCATTGCACACTCCAGGCCTATGCACTTTTGCATTATAGCATATTTCTACTGCCATATTCAAGTCGGCACCGGCGTCGACGTAGACATGGCATACCCCTTTGTAGTGTTTTAGCACGGGGATACGAGAATTCTCAGTCACAAATCGAATTAAACCTTCGCCCCCCCGGGGAATAATGATATCCACGTAATCTTCCATGGCCAACAGTTCTTTTACTGCAGCCCGGTCGGTCGTATCCACCACTTGTACGGCATCAGGATGAATACCGGCGGCATTTAGGGCTTCTTGCATGATCCCGGTCAGAATCAGGTTGGACCGCAGCGCCTCAGATCCCCCTTTAAGAATAACCGCATTCCCTGATTTAAGACACAACGCGGCCGCGTCCACCGTCACATTGGGCCGGGATTCATAAATGAAACCGATGACTCCCAGGGGAATACGCATTCGGCCGACCATCAGGCCGTTGGGCCGGCGCCACATCCCGGTCACCGCTCCGACCGGATCCGGCAAAGCCGCCACCTCGTGCAACCCGGTGATCATGGACGAGATAACACTATCGCTAAGGGTCAACCGGTCCAGCATGGCCGCGGATAGTCCCGCTTCCCTGGCCTCAGACACATCCCCGGCATTCTCAGCCTGGATAGCCGCTCTATGGTCCTTGAGTCCCTGGGCCATATTCAGCAGCGCCTTATTCTTAACAGATGTCTCGGCTCTGGCCGTTCGTCGCGCCGCCGCCCTGGCCCGGACGGCCAGTTCCATAATTCGGGACGTTACTGACATCGAACTCCTCCATCATGAAATATGACCATGTTATCTCGGTGGATAACCTCATCATAGGGCTTGTATCCCAGACTTTCTTCAATCTGGCTGGTTTTCAGCCCTTTAATCCGTTCAATTTCGGTTGAAGCGTAATTCACCAGGCCGACGGCCACCATCTCCCCCTGCCCGTCCACACATCGGACCACGGCCCCCGGACCGAACCGTCCTTCCACCTTGGTAATTCCGGAAGGGAGGAGGCTCTTGCCATTGTGGAGCAACACTTCTTTGGCTCCGTCGTCAACCACGATGTCTCCGGCCGGGTTACACGAAAATGCGATCCAGGAACGCCGCTTGGAAATAGGTTTGTCCACCGGCAGGACCAGGGTGCCGACCTCAACCCCGTCGAACACATCGGATAAATTATTCTTCTGCTTGCCGCCGACGATAATCGTCGGAACCCCACCCAAGGCGGCTTTTCGGGCAGCCTGAAGCTTGCTCAACATGCCGCCCCGGCCGGGACCGTAAGCCACATCCGTGGCGTATTTTTCGATTTTCCGGGTGATCGATTCAACTAACGGGATGAATTTGGCTTCGGGGTGTTGTCTGGGATCCTGATCATAAAGGCCGTCAATACTGGTCAGGTTAATGAGCAAGTCGGCATCGATTAAGTTGACCACCATGGCCGCCAGGTTGTCATTGTCACCCAACCTGATTTCTTTGACCACCACCGTGTCATTTTCATTAATGATTGGGATAACCCGCCATTGCATCAGGGTGAAGATGGTGTTCCGGGCGTTCAGATAGCGCTGGCGGTTGGACAGGTCGTCACCGGTCAACAGGACTTGAGCCACTTCCACCCCGTACCGGTGAAAGGCCTCCTCATAAACCTGCATCAAAATGGACTGACCAATGGCGGCATAAGCCTGCTTCTGGGGGATTGACTTGGGCGTATCGGCCAGCTTCATTTTACGCACGCCCGCAGCAATGGCCCCGGAGGAGACCATAACCACTTGCAAACCGCGTTCGAGCAACAGAGAGACTTCATCAGCCAACCGGTTGATGACCCGCAAATCCAGCCCCTCATCAGTGGTCAGCACGGCGCTGCCGACTTTAATCACCACCCGTTTAACCCGGCTGATTATCTCTTCTCTTAACGAGCTTTTATTCATACATCCCGCTCAAATAAATGCTTTCGGAGGACTGCGGTTAATTCCTTGATTCCGGTGCCGTTTTTCGCCGAGATCAAGAGCGGGGAAAAGCCTGCTTGCTTGAAAGACGCAGTCACCAGATTAAGCTGCTCAGGGTCGGTCACCTGATCGATCTTATTGAGGACGACCACCTGAAACTTATCGGCCAAAGCCGGCTTAAACTGCCGAAGTTCCTGATTTATGGTGTCAAAGGAAGCCAGAGGATGGTCGCTGTCGACAAGGGACACGTCCACCAGGTGAACCAACAAATTGGTCCGTTCGACGTGCTTAAGAAAACGATGCCCCAGTCCGGCGCCCAGGTGGGCGTTTTTGATCAGGCCCGGAATGTCTGCCACCACGAAGGGACGGTCTTGGTCGGAATCCACCACCCCCAAGTGGGGGGTCAAAGTGGTGAAGGGATAATCGGCTATCGTAGGTTTGGCCGAGGAAATTTTGGAGATAAGAGTGGATTTACCGGCGTTGGGTAACCCGATCAAACCGACATCGGCAATAAGCTTAAGCTCAAGAAAAAGCTGCCTGGCTTCTGCGGGTGTTCCCTTCTGGGCAAACCGCGGCGTCCGATGGCGCGAAGTGGCGAAATGGTGATTGCCTTTCCCCCCTCGGCCACCCCGAGCTACGCACAGCGTTGTTCCATCCCCGGCCAGATCACCCAATAGTTCACCGGAATCCTCATCATAGACCAGGGTACCCACCGGGACGTCAATGACTATGTCGGCCCCATTTCTTCCGTGGCAATCATTAGACTTTCCCTGTCCTCCTCGTTCGGCCTGGAACTGCTTCTTAAAATGGAAGTCATTCAGGGAATTAATCCTGGTGGTGGCCTGGAGGATGACACTCCCGCCGTCGCCGCCGTCGCCGCCGTCCGGGCCGCCCCAGGGTTTGGACCGTTCCCTCCTGAAACTGACACTCCCGCCCCCACCGTTTCCGGCAGATACGGTGATCTTCGCTTCATCATGGAACATCATCTCTTCACCAGGGCTAGTTCTACCACCAGGCGTGTTTTCCCGATAGAGTCGGGCGGTTCGGCCGGATTGGCTTGTCCAGTCGACCGCCTTCTCAGGGAAGACCAGGCAAGATAGTTAAGGGGTTGGAGATGAGACGGCCTCTAGAACGGCTGATGGAACCGGATAGACACTCACCTGTTTTTTGTCTTTGCCCTTACGTTCGAAGGTAACTACACCGTCGATTTTGGCAAAAATAGTATAATCCCGGCCCAGGCCGACGTTATTTCCGGGGTGAATCTTGGTCCCGATCTGCCGGATTAGGATACACCCTGCCGAAACCGTTTGCCCATCGGAGCGCTTGGCTCCGCGTCTTCTTCCTGCACTGTCGCGGCCGTTCCGGGAACTACCGCCGGCTTTTTTGTGCGCCATTAGATCAACTCCTATATCACTACGTTAGGAAAATATATCTCCTCACCCCACACCAAGACTGGACCAGGGGCAGCCTAAGCCTCTGCCACGGCGTTATTGTCTTGAGGGGCCGTTTCAGTAGTCACGGGGGTCGCGGTTACCGCGCCTTCCAGACCAAACTCATTGACTTTGATCTCAGTAAAATACTGCCGATGGCCGTTTTTCTTTTCATAGCTCTTACGTCGTTTTTTCTTGAAAACAATAATCTTTTTCCCCTTGCCCTGTTTCAGAATCACGCCGTCAACCCGAACCCCTTCCAGGGTGGGTTTGCCGACCTTGATACTGTCGGTTTCGTCTGAGAGCATCAGGACCTGGTCAAAGCTGACGGTCTGGCCGACATCACCAGGGAGACGTTCTACTCGAAATATCTCTCCGGCCCTGATCTTGTATTGTTTGCCACCGGTCTTAATAATTGCGTACATGGGCTTTCCTCATTTGATAAATTTGCCTGGCCCGGCCATCAAGTGGCCTCAGGTTAGTCCCTAAAGGGCGCGCAGGCCCCGAATCCCGAACAATGTGCGGCTCTGGTGGTTACGGTTAAGCGTTAGCAGGTCTTCCGGCTATCAGCAATTTATTAGTAAGGGGGCCGATAAGTGTTGGTTCAGCTTCCTTAATTAAGTGATGCGTCAACCCGGTCTCTGCTACGGATGCCGTAAATGGTAAACTAGGCGGATATAAACTATATATGGAAACACAGATCAAACAGAATGTCAAGATAAATTAGACCGAGAGGCAGGACAAACGCATGAAAAGCGCAAACAGGACTCATCCGGCATATTTTACCCGCAGGTCCTACACCTGGAACGGTTACAATTGACTCTTCGGCGTTCGCTGACCCTGAGGCAGGATCAAGGCAGGACCAAAAAGGGACAATTATGACACTTCAACGCCCGGCTTAAATTTCATTGTTTCCCAATTCTTCCTTAAATCCAAAGCAGCCTGAATTTATTCTAACCCAACGCCCTTTGATTGGCAAGGTTAATTCTCCCGCCCTATTCGCCGCCTTCATTCCTATCCCCCCGGGGGGCATAACCCTTCCACATCAGCACCACCCGGCGTTGACCCTTCTTACCCACCTCCAGCGAAAATTTTCTGGTTTCACCTTCATAAACCGCATAACCGGTATACTTACCAGACGTTAAATCCACATATAACCAGGGGCCGTCGAGTGAAGAGACCTCTAATATTTTGTCCTTGTCCCGGTAAATGACCACCGTGTCCGGCGTCAAGTATGACCCCACATCCAGGGCGAACTCAAATTTAACCGGCCAGGTCCCATAGGCCGCGGTCATGGCCTGGCGTTCACCGCTGCCAATCCCCCCGGTCACATAGGAAACACTCTGGGCCGACGCCGTTTCCGGATTTTCCGGTTCCACCGCCTGATAATAGATCTGGGCCGACGCCGAACCGGCCACCAACCACAACGCTGCCAATCCCACAAGCACTCGGGAAGCTGATTTCATGTGCCGACTCCTTAACAAATGGGACGCGTGATAGGATAACATACTGTTTTAAAGTGCAATATAACCGTTAATCGCCGACATACATTCTCTGCTTTGGGCTCTTAGCCGGCTCAGCAGAGAATGGAGTATCTCAGTGTCAGGTATGCCCTGAGTCAAAAATCCGGTTCCCGGAAGGGCGTTTTCAGGGTCTCCCCGATTGACAACATTATGAACTTAATAGAAAAATTGGCTTGTAAACCCAAGTCGTAGTCGTTCTTGTCCGGGAGGTCACATGAGACGAACTCACAAGATAATTCCGGCTGCAGTTTTGGTGGTGGTCATCGGAATCGGCCTATCAACCCAAAAGGCAACGTCTTTGCCCAAAGGAAAATCATCTTCCCAGGAGGCATTCCCAACAACCCCTTTGTCCCAAAGCACCGCGGGGCAAAAAAGAGTCCTGTTGCGGGTTAAAGGTAAAGGGTCATTGCCGCTGCGCGTTTTGACCAAGCCTAACGCCCTCATCTTTCCAGATACGTCGCTTACAAAACCACCAGGCCGAGATAATATCA
>JADFXY010000560.1:0-2546 GCA_015233355.1 Deltaproteobacteria bacterium
TAACGGTGAGTGGTGGATTGAAGATCTGGGCAGTAAGAACGGCCTGGCCGTCAATGGCCGGCGGATAACATCTGCCGTTCCGGTCAAGCGGAATGATAATATCAAGATAGGCCAGATCATTCTGGTGATGCTATAATTTGGTTTTGGCCGACATTACGAAAATAACGGGAATTGACTGGAATCAGGCGGCCGAGGTGTTCAGTCGAGCCGGTTGGTCCGACCGTTGGGCGACACTTTAATGAAGGAGGTATTAGAATGAAAAGTCGAATAGTTTATGCGCCGTCTATATTTTTTGCTCTCGCCATGTTCATTATGTTGACATGGGGCAGCGGCCTGGTCCTTGCGGGACAGGACGATGTGGCGATTGATAAGGTCCGGTTGAGTTTTAATGCCGCATTTAATGAAGGTAACCTTAAAGCCATGGAGCAACTCATTGACCTCAACGCCATTTGGCTGCCGTCTGGAAAGCCGTCAATTGTCGGTAAAAACAACATCATGGCCCATTATACAAACGTTTTTGCCGGAGCGTGGTCGAAGCTTGAGCTAACATCCGGTGATATCCAGGTGTGCGACGGTTGGGCTTTCATGAGCGGAGATAACATCCGGGCTGATACGCCAAAGGCGGGCGGGACAGTCAAGCAGGTCTCCGGTCATTATCTGTTTGTCCTTAAGAGACAGCCGGACGGCACCTGGAAGATCGCTCGTGATATCTGGAATGAGACAGTGAAACCATAAGGGGAGCCCAGATAAAGGGACTTTGCGTTGTCACCATGAACAATGGGGGCCGACCACTTTTATCCCTTGATGGCCATAACCGGAGCTTTTCAATTAGAGACCATCGTTGACCTGACTTTTTGTGGCTTCACCACCCAGACAACAAGTTGTCTGGGTCACCCGCCTTCATGTTGCGCCGTGAATCAGCAAAAAAAACAGGCCCATCCCGTGGACGCGCCATAGGCGCACGCGCAGATGGGCCAAAGTGATGTGCAGGTTTGTGGGTAATTTTAAGCGATGGATTTTTCAGGCCGGAACAGGGTAAAATTATCTGAAGAACTGTCAGGAGGCGTTCAAGAGGAGAGTTTTCTTTAAGACGTTAACTAAGCCGCCGAATTTATATTTTCATTTTTTATAGTTATGTTTGGCTGGGGGACGAGGATTCGAACCTCGGTCCACAGATCCAGAGTCTGCCGTCCTGCCTCTAGACGATCCCCCAAGCAGCAATCAGTAGTGTTAGAAAATTACCCGCCGGTTGTCAAGAAGATTTTTATATTTTCTGATTATTCGCATTTTATTCAGATGTTATGCCATTACCTGAAATAGCCGGGGCCGCGATTCAAGGCCACCGGGGCCGGACATGAGGCATGGCCAGGCGGCAAGGCCGGAGGCACGCGAAGAGCATTGGCAATTATTACTATATATGGTAATAATTTCTTATTAAGAAAACGGGCATCGGCTTGGGTATGGCTTAGTTTTGTATTTTGTTTGTATTGCAATTAGTTATGGCAAAGTAGGCCATTGGCACGTCTTTTGAAAGAGTAAGAAGACAACAGGCCACTATCTCCTCTTCCAATCTCTGCCTGAGGGGAAGCCGGCCGATTGATCTCGTTTCAAAGGAGGACGACCATGGCACGCAAAAAGAATATTAAGGCCGCATCATCTATCTATCTCGACCAGCCGGAGTTTGACCTTTGGGCCGCCGTCTTGATGCAGGCTGTCGAGGACTATAAGGAAGGCGACCTGGACGCCAGATTTTATCTGACCAAGGATGACGACAATACCGGCTCGTTTAATTGGATCTGCTCTATGTTTGACGTTGAGCCGGATTATATCAGGAACAAGCTCCATCTCAGCAAAAAGGAGCGGATAGAGGACCGGTTTCCTTCGAGCATCAAGCAAAGCCGCCGCCTCTATTCCCTATATCGATCACGACCCCAGGCGGCCGCGGCGCCGGCCCATTAACTTGCAGGTTGCGATCGTTTCTGCCCTTCCCGCCGGAGACAGAAGGCCGGCGGGCCGGTGCAGTTCTGAAGACTTGCCGCACTCCGCCTCAGCGGACATGGCTTGCCGGTTCTGTGGGACGGGCTGCGGCACCAGAGACGAAATTCGGGGCTGCATATCCCCTCATGGGCCTCGGACGTGATTGACTTATTCAGGCCGATGTTGTAGTTTGGCTGACACGGTTAGGCGCCGGCCGGTTCCATTTTGTCGGACGCGGCCTCATGTGTCGCAGATGACGACCCTGATTTAGTTGCGCAGGATGATTGCCGGCATGCCGAAGTCAAATTTTGGCCTGAACTAATTGGAGGAGTAATGTTTAAAGAGGATAGGCGGGAACCCAGGTTTTGTTGGGAAAGAGTGTATCTTGTCATCTATCTGCTCTTCACGAAACGAGGAGATCAGAGACAACGCCTATAAGCTACTCAAGTCATCAAATATTCAGAGTCACAGGCTATCCGGTGCAATCTCCGATCGTGGTTTTATAAAGGCAATCGCAACAGCCCAGAGAGAACCGGTTGCCAACACTCTTGTACGGGGCTTGAAATATG
>JADFXY010000561.1:0-2534 GCA_015233355.1 Deltaproteobacteria bacterium
CCTGGTTCATGGTGGCTAAAATGGATCAGGCGGAAGCCTACGCCGCTATTCAGGAACGCGCCCGATTGATCACAGGATTCACCCTGGTCATTATCATCGCTGTGACCCTGTGGGTGTTGTCCAGATGGCGGCAACAAAACTTGTCTGCCCTCCATGACGCCATGGCCCAGCGCATACAAGCCGAGGAAAGCTTCCGTACCCTCTGCGAACAATCCCTTCAGGGGATTACCATCTCCCAGGGTTCCCCTTCCCGGCTGGTCTATGTTAATCCAAAATGGACCGAAATCTTCGGCTATCCGACCGAGGCAGCCTTGTCTTTTTCCGAAGAGGAAAGATGGCAATTGATCCATCCCGATGATCGCGAGCTGGTAAAAGCCTACCATCAAGACCGGCTTTCGGGAAAAGAAGTCACCACCAATTATCAATTCCGGATTCTGCGGCCGGACGGTGCGATGCGCTGGGTGGAGGTATTTGCCGGTCTGGTCAATTATCATGGTGAAACGGCCATCCAGGTCATCTATATCGACATCTCCAAACGAAAGCAGGCGGAAGATGCTCTGGCCGTGGAGAAGGAACGGCTGGCCGTGACCTTAAGCTCTATTGGAGACGGCGTCATCAGCACCGATTTAGCTGGTCAGGTGACCCTGGTCAATAAAGTAGCCGAGAGTTTCACCGGCTGGTCTCAAAAAGAAGCGGTGGGGCAGCCGCTGACCCAGGTCTTCCATATCATCCATGAGGTGACCCGAGAACGGCGCGAAGACCCAGTGAGCAAGGTCATCAAAACTGGCCAGGTGGTCATGCTAGCCAATCATACCGTGCTGATCGGCAAAGACGGCCGGGAAATGATTATCGCCGACAGCGCAGCCCCGATTTTAGATCAAAGCAACGCCCTAATCGGCGTCGTCCTGGTCTTTCGGGACATCACAGAAAAGACGCTGGCGGAGAAAAACCGTCGAAAATTGGAGACGCAACTCCGGCAAGCCCAGAAGATGGAGGCCATCGGCACTCTGGCTGGCGGCATCGCCCATGATTTCAACAACATTCTCGGATCGATCTTCGGCTATACCCAACTGGCCATGGATGATGCCAAATTAGGTGTCGTTAATCCTTATTTTCTGGAAGAAACTCTTAAAGCGGCGAAGCGAGCCAGGGATATTGTCAGACAAATCCTGACCATCAGCCGTCAAACCGAGCAATTGAAAAGAACTTTTGAGGTTTCGTCAATTATAGAAGAAGGACTCAAACTGATTCGGGCCTCCTTACCGGCCAACATTATTATTCAACCAGAAATAACTACCGGGGCCACAACTATCTTGGGGGACCCTACCCAAATCCATCAGGTGTTGATCAATCTTTGCACCAACGCCGCCCACGCCATGGCGGAAGAGGGCGGGACTTTAGGCATAGCACTTACCGAGTTCTATCTGGATGCCGATTCCGCAGCCAGATATCTCAACTTAAGCCCCGGCCCGTTCATTAAACTAGCCGTCAGCGATACGGGGGACGGCATCGAAGGCCGCATCTTAGAAAGAATCTTTGATCCTTTTTTCACCACGAAAGATATCGGCAAGGGGACCGGGATGGGCCTAACCATTGTCCAGGGCATCGTCAAGAATCATGGCGGCGCCATCAGCGTTTATAGTCACCACGGACGGGGGTCGACTTTTAACATCCTACTGCCGACGGTCTCGGGTAAACCTGAGTTGACCGGTGATGTCGTGGATGCCATCCCAAAAGGGACCGAGTCCGTGCTGCTGGTCGATGATGAACCGGGGTTGGCCGATACAGGCAAAAGGATGCTGGAACGGTTGGGCTACAAAGGGCCTCTTACTCACATCCGTGCAGAAAACACCGTTAAGGGTTTTTGTGGCATGTGGTAGCGATAAATTTGTGGGATAAGAGGCTGCCAATTTACCACGACCGATCGGAGTCTATAGCCGTAACATTTGCTTCAATGAAGCAATGCCGTATATCAGCAGTTGATTCCATCTCTGCGAGGATATCATAGATCGTCTTATCCAAATCCGCATCATTCTCATAGGGGATGGTCAGCTCGTATTCCCAGCCGTCCTTTTCCGGCTTTTTCATGTTGTATTCACGCAAGACGAACCGCTCTATATCCTCTCTCGCTTTTGTTTTTCCCCGCACAAATTTACTGTTGTTTTCAACTTGCAGCCAAAGCTTCACCCTCATGGCCCTGGTAGTTGATAGGTTCCTGGTTTTGATAAAGTTATTTATTGTAGGCCAACTGACACCGTATATTCTGGCCACGTTCGCCTTATTGACTCCTTTTTGAAGGTACTCCTGGATTTCTTTTTGTTTGCCGTCCAGTTTCGAGCTTCCAAGTTTTCCTTTCGGCCTTCCGAGAGTTTTTCCCTCCGCTCTTGCTCGTATCAACCCTTCCTTTGTTCGCTCAGAGACAAGATCACGCTCTATTTCGGCAAATAGGCTGAACATGGTAATCATGACCTTGGTCTGCATGTTTCGCTCGCCGTCAAGTTCCAGATTCTCCTTTATGCAGATCACCCTGACAT
>JADFXY010000562.1:0-2533 GCA_015233355.1 Deltaproteobacteria bacterium
CGACCGTAGGCGGTCATCAGGTCGGTCTGGGCCAGGGCGTCCCGGATGTCGGCCGGTGTTGGTGATTTAGCCCTTTTCAGCGCATCGGCCAGCACGTATACCGCGGCATAAGCCTGGGCGGCATGGAAGGTGGCCGGAGACTTGGCCTGGGCTGAATATTTCTCGGAAAAGGCTTTTGCCCCTGGGTAAGGGCTGTCTGGAGTCCATAACGTGGCTGAATAAACATATTCGGCGGCATCTCCGGCATTGACACGAAACTCGGGCAGGGTGAACCCGCCTCCGCCCCCGGCAAACAGTTTCGGGTTGAAATTTAGTTCCTTTGACTGCCGCATGATCAGCGAGGCGTCCATGAGGTAGGAAATCATGTAGACCAGGTCCGGTTTAGCCGATTTGACCGTGACCAGCATCGGCTTGAAGTCGACCGATCCCGCTTCATATCCTTCTTTAAGCACCACTTTGACGCCTTGCTTCCCCAAATATTCGGTTATTTCCTTGGAGCTTGATTGACCGAATAAGGTGTTTTCAAAGATCACGGCCGCGGTCTTGACGTCGCCCATCTTGTTCAAGAAGGCAAGCAATGCCTGGGGATAATCACTGACTGTTTGGTTGAGCCGGAAAACATAATTCCAACCCTGTGCGGTGATCGCGTCTGCGGCACCGGTATTGACCAGGTAGGGGATTTTTAGCTGTTGGGCCACGGCCACGGCAGCAAAGGTTTCAGAACTGGAGTAACCGCCACAGAGGGCCAGAACTTTGTCCTTGGAGATGAGCTTCTCCACTGCGGATCGAGCGACCTCGGGTTTCCCCGTAGTATCTTCAATGATCAGAGCCAGTTTTTGACCATTAATCCCCCCCGCCGCATTTATTTCGTCCAGAGCGATGTTGAACGACGTCTTTTCAATTTTGCCGAATTTGGCCAACTCGCCGGTGAGAGGCAAAACCACCCCTATCGTCAGCGTCTCCGCGGCCGGGGCCCCGGTGGCGGTCCATCCTATCAGGCACAGCAGAAAAAGCAAAAACATAAACCGATTCACCATTCGTACTCTCCTTTCCGAATCAGAATCGACACGGTTATAATTGCCGCTTCTGACGGCACCTGTTGCTAGTTGCTTATTTCCTGTTCCTCGTTGAAGACAACCAGCAACTATAAATCCACCTGGAGGGAAACGGCTCTTGCTCGTTCGCCCCGTTATGGGGAATCGTCCAGGGCCGGAGCCTGGAGCCTACTTCTTCTCTCCAAAATATTCCTTGACCAGTTTGATGGCGCAGTAAGGGCCACACATGGTGCAGACGTCTTCTTCCTCAGGATAACTTTCCCGGCGGCAAGCCGCGGCATTAACCGGATCCACCGACAAACGGATTTGTTCGTCCCAGTCAAGTCGCTTGCGAGCCCGGGCCATGGCCAGGTCGCGAGCCAAAGCCTGGGGGTGACCACGGGCTACGTCGGCGGCATGGGCGGCGATCTTCGAGGCGATGACACCATCCCGCACATCTTGCACCGACGGCAATTTAAGATGTTCAGCCGGCGTGACGTAGCAGAGGAAATCCGCCCCGGCCAATCCGGCCAGGGTCCCGCCTATGGCGCAAGCAATGTGGTCATACCCGGAGGCCACGTCGGTGACCAGCGGCCCCAAAACGTAAAACGGGGCTCCCCCGCACAATTTCTTTTCCAACTGAACGTTGGTTTCAATCTGGTTCAGCGGCACGTGTCCGGGGCCCTCGATCATGACCTGGACACCGGCCTGCCGGGCCGCGTCGGACAATTCCCCCAAAAAGATGAGTTCCTGGACCTGGGCCCGGTCGGTGGCGTCGGCTATGCATCCGGGACGCAGGCCGTCCCCCAGGCTCAGGGTCAAATCATATTTTCGGGCGATATCCAATAACCGGTCGTAGTGCTCATAAAGCGGGTTTTCCTTTTTATGATAAAGCATCCAGGTGGTCAGGAAAGCCCCGCCGCGGGAGACGATGTCCGTTTCCCGGCCCTGGTTTTTCAGCCGCTTAAGCGTTTCCTGGGTTACTCCGCAATGGACGGTAACAAAATCTACGCCTTCTTCCGCCTGACGTTCAATAACGTCAAAGAGGTGGTCTGCCGTCAGGTTAACGATACCGCCGTGCTTCTGGACGACTTCGATCACGGCCTGGTATATCGGCACCGTTCCCATGGGCAAATCCGAAGCCGCAAGCAAGCGCCGCCTCACGTCTGCTATGTCGCCGCCGGTGCTCAAATCCATAAATGCGTCGGCCCCGGCTTCCACGGCCACCTGTAGTTTGTCCATCTCTTCGTCAATATTTACCCGGTCATACGAGGTGCCGATATTGGCGTTTACCTTGATGGTCAAGCCGGCCCCGATGCCCCGGGGTTTGAGCCCCTTGTGATTGACATTAGCCGGGATGACCACTACTCCTTGAGCCACTAACCGGCGGATATCTTCGGGGGTGTGACCTTCGTCCGCGGCCACCGCCGACATTTCAGGGGTAACGATTCCTTTAAGTGCGCTTTCCAACTGTGTCATGACTTAATCCTTATGGTTGG
>JADFXY010000563.1:0-2531 GCA_015233355.1 Deltaproteobacteria bacterium
TCGTGTTACGAGTTACGGGTTGCGTGTTTCGGGTTGCGTGTTTCGGGTTAAGAGTTGTGGCAATGTCATTACCTTACGACTCAGGTTGGACCGCGATCATTTTGCATGTTGTCATTCCTAACGAAGGTGACCCATCTTAGCTCCGCTCACCATCAGATCCCTCAAGGGGACATTCCTGGCGGAGGAATTCGTTCAGTACCTGAACCAGCCGGCCGAGTTCTTTCTCCAAAGCAGCGAAGGCTTCTTCGGCCTGGGTTAAGTCTCCTTGCCGGGCCATGTCTTCGAGCCGGCGGGCGGCCTTATGTGACGCGATGGCCGAGACATTCCCTAACATACCCTTGATCCGGTGAGCTTTTTGCTGCAGCTCCGAAGTGTCGCCACGGTTAACGGCCTGGAGGATATCAGCCAGATTTTCGGGCATCTCCTTCAAAAACACCTCAATAACTTCCCTGGCAAACTGTGGTTGGCCACAGACTCGGGTGATGAAAGATTTTTGGTCATGTACCGGGCAGTTCCCGGTTGGAGTACCTCTTGAAATTTCATGTATTATATCGGCCGGCTCGTGTTTGGTCTTCGGTTTTGTCGCAGCCGGGATGACTTCGGCCATGACCCGAAAAAGCTCCCGTGTATTGATCGGCTTGGGCACAAATCCATCCATTCCCGCATCCTGGCACTGTTCCCTATCGTCGTTCGTGTTATGGGCGGTCAGTGCGATGATGGGGAGGTGTCCGCCAATTCGTCCTTCTCGTTCCCGGATGATCCGAGTGGTTTCCAGGCCGTTCAACTCCGGCATTTGGATGTCCATTAATACCAGGTCAATGGGCGGACCAGCCGGCACCAGGTTTAGATGTTCCTTGTCCAGGACGGCCAGGGCCTCCGTCCCGTTTTGGGCCAGTTTCACCGTGTGTCCTTGCCTTTTTAATAACAGGACCACCAATTGTTGATTGACCGGGTTGTCCTCGGCCAGAAGGATGTGTAACTTGCTCTGATTGTCCAGGGCGGGCGGGGCTGCCGGGAATGTCCCTTTGTTTTCGGGGCTGGTTGGTTCGGGAGCGATTCCGGCTGTGGTTCCTTTTTCGGACCGGTCCAGACTAACGCTGAAATAAAAAGTGCTGCCGAGCCCTTGTCGGGATTCCGCCCAAATCCGGCCACCCATCAGCATGGCCAACCGGGAGGCCAGGGACAGCCCCACCCCTAAGCCTCCATGCTTGCGGGTATAAGAGGAATCAGACTGGATGAAGGGAACAAAAATAGTCTCCAGCTTGTCTTGAGCGATGCCCATGCCGGTGTCGCTGACGGTGAAGAGGAGGTTGATTTTGTTTGCCTGATAGGAGGTGACTTTTACGGATAGGACAACCTTACCGTGGTCGGTGAATTTGACGGCATTTTCCACCAGGATTCGAATCACCTGTTCCAACCGGTGATAATCGCCCACAAGTTTGTCCGGTACTCCGGGTTGAATATCAAAGACCAGATCCAGTCCTTTTTGGCGTGCCGGGATGTCGGCCGCATTTCTCCAGGTGGCGATCAGGTTGTGAAAGTGGAATGGCTTGGGTGCGGGATCTATTTTACCTGATTCAATGTTCGAAAATTCCAACAGATCAGAGAACAAAGCCAACAGGCTGTCGGCCGAAGATTTGATAATCTCAAGATACTCCCGCTGGGTGGGATCCAGGTCGGTTTCCATGGTCAGTGTCGCCATGCCGATAATCCCGTTCAAAGGGGTGCGGAATTCGTGGTTAAGATTAGTCAGGAATTCGTCTCTGGCCCGAAGAGCCGCGTCTTTATTTTGGAGGACCTCCTCAGTCAGCTTGAGGTTGGAGATGTCTGTGACCATAACCAGGGTCCCGTCGAACCAGCCGTTTTCAGAAAAAATGGGTGTGGCTGAGACAATGCTCCAGAGAGTCGAGCCGTCACGGCGCTGAAAAGAGAAATCTTGTCGGCAGGTTCGTCCCTGGCGGAGCCTGGCCAGGTACCGTTCCGCGTCTGCCCGGTCAAATCCCGGAATAAATTGAAAGATGGGCCGGCCAATCATTTCTTCCACCGTATAACCAAGCATATTGGCCATTGATCCGTTGATCAAGCTTGTTCGCGCCTCGGGATCAATCACCCAGACACCCTCCATCGCGGCATCTATGAGGGACCGGTATTTGGCCTCGCTGGCCCGCAACGCATTTTCAGCTCTTTGCCGGGCTAACCGGTGGCTATGATTTTGGACCACCCGGGACAGGCAGGCCGGCAGGGAGCGTAGATAATTATGATCGGAATCTTTAACGATGTAATCATCGACACCGGATTTTAAGGCAATCACTGCTAATTGCTCGGAACCGGTTCCTGTTTGCATGACCAACGGCAAGGGCAGATGGCGCCGGCGGATAACGGAGCAAAGTTCCATCCCGTTCATCCCGGGCAACTGGTAATCAATCACGGCGATATTAAACCTGGATATGTCGTCTTCCAATAGCTTCAATGCCGATTCCGCCCTCTCCACTTCCGTGATCTGGTGAATTACGTGACTTTTTTTTAGAGCA
>JADFXY010000564.1:0-2421 GCA_015233355.1 Deltaproteobacteria bacterium
GGGTTCGGTTTTGAGATGGATGGCGTGGAATATGAGGCCGAGGCTGGATATCTCGGATTAAGCTCTAGTGCCTATATGGGGTATTCGTCTGGAGACGCACAAGTAGCCCAGCCGTTTAAGGTGGGGAAAAATATTACCGTATCCGGGGTATGGGTTCTGGTTGGCAAAACAGGCAACCCAACCGACAATATGACCCTCTCAATTTACTCTGATTCTGCTGGTGCTCCAAGCTCACAGCTCACAAACGGGGGTGCAACCGCTATTCCCGCGTCGTCAATTTCCAGTGCTTTACAATGGGTGTATTTTACTTTTTCTACACCGCCCGCGTTATCACCCAATACACAGTATTGGGTGTATTTATATAGAAGTGGATCAGTCAGTTCATCGAACTACTATCTCTGGAGTATCAGCGCAGCCGTCGCGCTCCCTTATGGGTCTGCGTATTATTACAACGGAAGTTCCTGGGCATTATCCGGTGGTACTGCTACATTCAGAGTCTGCCCCGTAACCAAGTCCCTCGCCGCAACCGGCGGCCAATTCCAGGGAAAGCTAACCTTCTCCGAAGGGTCTCCCCTCAACCACAGTCGCGGTTTGTGCAATGACATCAAACGCATTTATGACGGCCACGGCTACCTCACCATGCGCGGCGTCCTGGGCAGCGTCACCACGGCCAAGACGTTCCTGGACATGCTCTATGGCCTTGACCACGACCGGATTAACGCCCGGGTCGAGATGCGGCTCTATCGCCAGGACGGCACGGTGGCCATCGTCACCGGCACCACCAATGTCACCGGAGCCGGGCCGTTTGACGTGATGATCTCGGCCCGCATGAAAGGCGACGGCGCGGACTTCCTCAAACTCAGCGTCAACGGGGCCAGCGAGGGGACGCCGCTCACCGGGCAGACCTTTACGATGGACCCATTGTTCGCGCAGCTGGGCGCGGTCTGGCTCGGCGGCGGCTTCGGCCCGGCTCCGGCCTGGACGCAGGCCATGACGTTTGCAAGCCTGCCGTCCGCGCAGGGCTGGACCTGGACCGGCACGGCCACCGAGGCGAACGCCTTTTCTGCCTCCGGGGGCAAGCTCTACCAGAACAAAAACGGCTTCGGCGCAACCGACACCGGCTATTACAGGAAGACCTCGGCCGGATTTAGCAATGCCAACGGCGCGGTCTACGCCGTCAAGCTCAAGGCCGTGAACTCCTGCAACATCTTCGGCAACTCCACGGTGAACTTGAGCATCTTCGATGGCACAAAACAAGCTTGCAATTGCGTCTCCGGGTACTTCGTTCAGCCATATATTGGGGATTTCCTCAAAACAGTGCAGGGGAAATTCGATCAAGAGTGCGTCCACGTCATTACCTCGAAGGGGTCGGATGCTTTCCTGTTCTGCAACGGCCGCCTCCTTCTGGACGGCACCGGAATCAACACGATCAGCGCGGCGGGGGCGAATGAATTATGGCTCGGAGACAACGACGGAACCAGCGGGAACAACTCCGACATCGTGTACGATTACGCCAAATACAGCAACACTGGCGCGATCCTTCCCGAGTTCTCCGGCATGACCCTGCACGAAGTCGCCTTCTGGTCCGCCGACATGACCGGGCTTGCCGCCACGCTCTACAACGGCGGGACGCTCAAGAGCGTCAAGAGCGTGTGCGGGGTGAGGGAAAATGCGGTGAGCATCGTGCAGCCTAGAATTGTAAGCCAAATAGGGATAACCGCGAATCAGCAAACCAACTCAACCACCGCTGTCCCTCTTGCAGAAATGCAAATGTTTGTCTTAGGTGAGTTGTTTGACATAGGACATATTAATAGTAGGTATAGTTCAACGGCAGGGCTTGTTCTCACATCAGCAATCAAAGTGGACGGGGTGATTAAAGGCGCAACGTCAAATAATCAGGTGGCAGCCAATTATAATTCTGAAAACACCAGTATGGTCCTCGCCAATACTCCACTGGGGTTGCATTATATATCTGGTGAGTTTAGCTGCAATGCGGCATACGCGGCTGTGTCCAACTTAACAATGCGCAGCATTACCGTGGAGGCAAAATAATGCGGTACACAATCGGACCTGATAAAGACCTTGCGGGCGTGGATTATGATGTGCTTCCTACCTTAAGGTAGGAGAAAAATAAATATTATGAATGTAATCGCTAACCTTTCTTACTTAGTGGGTTTCATAGTTTTCGCTGAATTACAGATAGGAAGAGCACACGTCTGACTGGAGTTCAGCCGTGTGCTCTTGCGATCTGTAATTCAGCGAAAACAATGACACCCACTAAGTAAGCAAGGTTAGCGATAACATTCATAATATTTATTTTTCTCCTACCTTAAGGTAGGAAGCACCTCATAATCCACACCCGCAAGGGCTTTATCAGGTCCGATGGTTTACCTCATTATATTTCCTCCACGGTAATGCTGC
>JADFXY010000565.1:0-2524 GCA_015233355.1 Deltaproteobacteria bacterium
GGGCCTTACCATCAGAGGGGCGGACGATCTTTCCCATGGTGGGGCCGTCGGCCACAGCCAGGCGTTCCATCATCCCTTTATATAATTAAGGTCGAGACCCATCACAGGGATCCCTCCTCCAGTTCTGCTTCGGTCCTGCCGCCTCGCCCAACATTCAGGCTGAAGATTGCGAAAAATATACCAAACGAAACGAGGTGTCAAGAAAAAAAATTAAAAACAGAGCGCTGAATCGCTAAGTCTAAAACCTGCTGGTACCGGCCCATTAATCCGGGGCCGTCGCCTTTAATTGCCTCGCTTATCCTTGATACCTTCCTATTTTTATAGTCAAAACAAGAAGATAGCTTCAAAAAAGACAACCTTGTGCAATTCCGTACAAAGATATATTAGCCGAATTTTCATGTCAAGAAAAAAATGAAAGCATTTGCGCTTTTCGCGGCTATCGGCCCACCAGACTTGCTCAGACGCCCCTTCGTCGTCCGTATCTTACCTGATTGTACTTTAGACCGCCATAACTTGCATCTTTCATGCTTAATGGCCCGGCCGGTTAACCGCGCCCGGTTGTATTCATCATACAACCTTAAATTACTTACTAAAACATTATGTTAAAACAATGAGTTGGTCTATTGGACGGCCAACCGTTCCCCTTTGGTCAACAGGCCGGGCCTTTAAGCTCTTTGGAGAGTGGTCCGGTCAGGGACGCCGCTGATGGATCGAGGCTGGCCGGATTAGGCTTAATACGGCAGGGGAAAAACAATAGCCTGAGAGCTGATCGGCGTCATTACTAATATCCGGTCGCGCCGGTTCCGGCCGCCATTCCGGATGCCGGAGACGGGATACCCCTTTTGGAAAGGCACATCCCGGTCTCAACCTTTTCTCGGACTGGGGCAGAGGGCTACAGCCCCGGCGTCCGGGGCAGGCAGAAGGAAGTCAGCTAGCTGATACTTGGTGGGTTATTCGCCGCGAATCTTTTCGGCCGCTTCTTGTCTGGTCTTGCAATCCACACACAAGGTAGTCACCGGCCTGGCCTTAAGCCGGCCGATCCCGATTTCATCCCCGCAGGAATCGCAAATGCCGAAAGTGCCATTCTCAATTCGCTCCAAAGCGTCTTTAATCTTATTGATCAGTTTCCGTTCCCGGTCTCTAATCCTCAAAGTAAAATTCCGGTCCGATTCGAGGGAGGCCCGATCCGTGGGGTCCGGAAAGCTCTCTTTGCTTGTGGTCATACCCGAGAGAGTTTCTTTGGCCTCGCTCAGTAGTTCGGCTAACCGCTCCTGAAGCAAATCCTTAAAATAATCGAGAGTTTCTTTGTTCATTGCTTACTCTCCCAACCGGTGTCTGTGTTTCTTCAGTTAGAGTCTCACGTTGTCGGACGTCCCGTACGGGTGGCCGATGTACCTATGTGCTGTATCCAAAAGGCTGAATCAGGGCCGGGATACTCCGGCCGGCCGCAAAAAGGAACCCACCGTTAAGAGTGAATCGGCTCTATCCGGTTTTCTCATGACTATGATTATGATCTAACGCCTCGTCTTTCGGGTCCGCTTGATTTTGACCCGCACCCTGGGCAGCCAACACCTGGGCCACCCCGGCTTCATCACCAGCCTGGCGAAAGGCCTCCAGGGCAAACAAATATCGACCGGCAATTAAATTCATCCGGCCCAACTGACGCCACTCTTCAGCCGAAGCCGGAGATGACGCGCTATGGCAGGCTTTGGAAAAAATGAAGACATCCCCCTGGTCCAGGGCCGCCCGGCGCACCTCTAGGCTACCCTCAGCATGACCCGCTTTGACGAAAAAATCCAGGGCATCTGTTAAATGACCGGCACTGAGGAAAGCCCGCCCATGCTCCACCAAGAAATCAGGAGCGGCCTTCGGGTCGTTGAGAATTTCTCTTTTCTTTAAACATGACGGTAAGTTATTTAGCTTCAACCGGTTTCTCCCAAGGTGCCGGGTCTAATCTTCACCCTCGTTACGGTTATGGAGCCATTCACCCCCGCCCATATCCAGGGAGTCGATGTTTTCTAAAGTCACTTTCCCGGCGGCGATTTCCCGCAGAGCCATGACGATGTCTTTGTTCTTGCCGGCCGCCATGATGGGACTGCCCCGTTTGATCTGCTGCACCCGTTGCAGGGCCAACTGGACCAGAGAAAAACGGTTATTAACCTGGGTCAGGCAATCTTCTATTGTTACGCGTGCCATTACTGCCTCCTTGGAACTGCACTTGGGACGGGTGTATCAGGTCCGTCAGGTATCAGAAAGCAAGTATCATAAAAGTAAAGATAGATACCAGAAACCTGTTTGCTGACTGTTTTCAATGCAAGCTGGAAAAATCGCTTACACGACCGTTGCAGGTATTCCCGGCCCACAAAAAACGTAGCTCTTTTGCCTTCACGGTAAATTGTGCAGTATAGGGTAAAACTCTGTCAATGTAAAGCCTTTTTTTCGGCGACCCCAATTTGGACTGCCAAAGTGCTTTTTCGGTCACCTGCTTTAAAGGGACTTTGCTGGTCTATATTACTCCGTGACA
>JADFXY010000566.1:0-2518 GCA_015233355.1 Deltaproteobacteria bacterium
TTAACTCTTGAGTTAAGCATTGAGTAAACCTTTGATTTAACCATTGAGTCAACCTTTGAGTCAACCATTGAGTCAACCATTGAGTCAACCATTGAGTCAACCATTGAGTCAACCATTGAGTCAACCATTGAGTCAACCATTTGAGTCAACCATATTATGTAAACTTCCGAAGGAAGTTTACATAATATATCTTATCGGACGTTGGATATGATCGTTAAATTCCTCGGCACAGGCTCAGCCTGGCAAATCCCCGAATACTCCTGTCACTGTCGCATATGCCAAACCATGCGTCAACTCGGCGAGCTGCGCACTAGAACAGCCATCTTCGTCCAAACCGGCCAGGAGAATATCCTCATCGACTGCGGACCGGACATCAAATGGCAAATGAATACTTGCCACATTCCCCGGCCTGATGCGGTCCTGATAACCCATGAGCATGGAGACCATTACTTAGGTCTGGACGATTTACTGTCTTTCCGCCGGTCGGTCAACGCGGCTGTATGGACGCCGATTCCGGTTTATGCCTCGGCCGAAACCTTTAAACAGATTGATCTGCGCTTCGGCTATCTATTCCCCGACACCTTGGAAAAACGGTTGGTTGAGCCTGGCGCCAAGCTTCTGGGCCTGAAAACGCCGGTCGTCCCCATCAGGACCTTTCATGGACAAACGGCGACCGGCTCCCTGGGATACGTACTCACGGAGGTCGGGCCCCAAGGCCGGATCTTCCGTCTGGCCTATACCTCAGATTTTTCCAAGATTACTGGTCAAACAGAATTCCTGAGCCAGATCGACTTGTTCATCATCCAAAGCAACTGGTTACATGAACCTTTGGAAAATCGGCCTAATCACATGAGTTTGCAGAACGCTTTGGAATATATCAAAGAATGGCGGCCCAAACGAGTGTATCTGATCCATATTTCAGATCAGGACCGGGTCACGGGTGATCCGTGGAACGAACTCCCCAAGAAATACCCGGCTAAGGCCCCGTTGGCTCATCCGGTGACGGGGCGGCCCTACCCTGTCCCCACTTGCCAGGTGGAATGGCAGAGCCTGGCAGACCAAATTTCGCAGGATTTTAATTTAGGTATCCCGGTTACCGTGACCTATGACGGCCTGACGGTTGATTCGAATACAATTTGATATTCGGGGGAAGATTTTGGCGGGGGCCCCTCGCAGGTTTTAAGAAAAAGATTTGGGGATACCTTTGATGCTACGCTTGAGACATCCCCTTGAGGCATCCCGATGCCCTGTCCGAAGAGACTCCAATCCCAATTTTTTTCTTAAGGTCTGTATCCACACACGCCCGGTTTCAGGGTTTTGGAGGCGGGGGAAGAATCTTTTTAAAATTCTCAAACATTAGGGGTCCAGCCAGAATCCGAACGATCTGCAGACCTCTGGCCTTCAAAATACCTTCCTTGTCCGGGGTCAGCATATGGAGAACGATCCGGTCACCTTTGGCCAGTCCTCCCTTGACTATTTCTTCGGCCAGGTCAACCCCCGACTTCCCGCCAATTTTATCGCCAATATAGATAATTGAATAGGCCGTATATTCATCCTGCGACGCCTTAAGCTCGGCCACGGCCTTGGCAATATCGTCCTTGATCAAGATATTGGATGCTTTGAATCTTTGTTCTTTAAGGAACTTAAGTAGGGTGATCTGATTGTTGTTGTTGGTTTCCAGAACCAGCACCCGTTCGGCATCACGCATCGGCATAGTAGATATATCCATGCCGCAACGTTTGCATTTCCCGGTTTTCCCCATGATACGATTGGCCACTTTGCACTTGGGGCAAAGGACCTCATTAATTTCAAATCCCACGTAATCCTCCAACATCACAAGTGAATAACTGATATTCCAGTTGATCACCGATTCATTAATTACATCCTTAAAAATAATACCTAACACCTAACAAGATAATTTGTTTATTATTTCAGGTCGCCGGGATCGAAAGCCGGGCTGCCTGAAACCTCAGCTATGACCTTTTCGGCATCAGGGGCGTTATAAACCACGATATTTCTAAGGTGGGTAAAACTGTCCATGTCAATCTCGATAAAGTCCACACCGAGCCCATCCGTATCCGACCTGGCGACTCTCCCTTTCATGTGCAAAGCCAATGGCTGGGCACCACCAATCAGATTTATGGCCACCTGGCAATCAGTACCTATGGGCCAGCCCGCGTCTGTGCCAACATAGACACCCTTCATGCTGATATCTCTGGTTTCCAAATCGACCAGGGCTTTGGTTCCAGCGGTTAAGTCGCATTTGGTGTGAAAAGATACTCGGGAGCGTTTTCTTTTGTTATCCATAAAAGATTATCCTCCATTTGGTCTACCTATGGTGCCGTGGGGCGCTGTTAACCCAGTGCGCTACCCGCAGTAAGTTTTTCTGAGCCCAAAGCAGGGGTTAAGACCGGCAGGCAGGTGGATGCTGCGGTCGCCGTCTGTTGGCCGTAAATACCGGACTCAGCCTAGGTGTATCACATTTAATTCAGCCAAACAAATGTCATAGCTTTGTTGT
>JADFXY010000567.1:0-2505 GCA_015233355.1 Deltaproteobacteria bacterium
GCCAGAGGTGATTGTGGACATGGTCATACCGGGGTCGGACCGCGAGTAGTCTCGTCATCCCAGGAATCGTCGGTATCTATGCTGGCCGCCAGTGTGAGCCAGGTGTTTGCCGGGGCCCAGACGGTTGATCCGGGTACCGCCCAGACGGAGATGACTCAGGGGGCATTCCAACGAACAAGTGACCAAATGGCCGGGTTGTTTGAGGCTATTGGGTTTAAGCCCGATGAATCCGAGTCATATGCCCAAAAGATTGTTTCGGCTATCCAGAATAATTCCGGCGATCAGTCTGGAGCCATGGATTTCTCTTTCTCATCCGGCACTTCATCGGACTTTCAGACCGCGGCCTCGGGCCGGGGCGGGCGGATGTGTTCCGTTCAGCAAGTCAGCGCCATCAACATGGAATCACTTGAAATATCCATCAATAGCAGCACCGGTGCAGTTAGTGTGAACCACCAGGAAATGTCGGCCGTAAGTGTCCAGATGAGCGCCCAGGTGTCTTCCATGACCACGCACCAGGCCAGGAAGTCTATGGCCAAGGCCCTGAATTGCTCAGACGTCGGAGAATATCAATCCTGGCAGTCTTATATGGCCTCCCTGGTGAGTTTCCGGAGCGACCAAATCGGTGGCGGAATAAATATTAATGATCCCACGGCCGGATCGGCTGATGGAAGTGAAAACCAATTAAAACGGACTCTTTACCAAATGATGAAAAAAGCCGGGATCATGGATGACAACACGGAGCAAACCAGCGCAGCTTCGGATTTAACCGCGGCCTATGCCGGAGGGACGACGGCGAGCCAGACGGATCAGGAGGAATCTCCATTTCTGGCCAGTATCGATCGGATCAACGAACTGGCCCGGCAATTCACCGACCAGATGAATCAATCAAGACAAGTTTTCGACCCATATTTCAATGTCCGAGATGTGGCCAAAGATAAGAATGCCCAGGGCGATGACCTGCTGAAGCTCCGGCTGGACGTGACGGCCCCCGTGGGGTTGACCCAGGTGGATGGAAGCGGTAGTTTGACGACCACTTACCAGCGGCAAGACGGGACGATGGCCAAGACCTCCGGTGATACTGTCGGCTCGGCGTGATATCCCATGCTCATAAAAATCAGGCGTGTTTTTGTTAAATAAAAAGCATAACACCGAGGACGTTGAAGGACCTGAACGAGGCGGAGTTTACTCGAATCTTCCGTATCGTATACCGAGATTTCTTCGTCTTCGGTGAATATGCTTTTGAACTGGGTTAAATGGTAAGCAAGAATTCCGTTCCGGAGGTCAGGCTAATCCTCCGCCCCTTCTATTTCCGCCTGGAAGACTTTGCCCTTGATTCCTTTGTTTAAATCACCTACAATATCCCCTAGACAATAGTCATACTCTGTTCAGCCCAGACCCGGCGGCATCATGGAAGATGGCTCTGGAAATTTTTGATTCTTCTTGACGGGCGAATTTCCCAGGCTCATAATGGCCGCATGCACACGTTGGATTTAGATTTCGTAAGACTGAATAGTCAGCTTTGTCATATAAGGGACACCCCATGATTCATCACTCCTCAGCGCATTGTTCCCATGGACATATTTCCACGGGCCGTCTTTTTTTCACCATAGTCTTGAATTTTGTTATCACGGTAACAGAAGTCGTCGGCGGGATTTTTTCCGGGAGCCTGTCACTGCTTTCCGATGCCTTGCATAATTTCAGTGATGGAGTGGCCATTATCATCAGTTACCTGGCCATTCGATTGGGGGAGCGGTCCAATACGGAGAGCTACACCTTTGGCTTAAAACGGGCTGAGATTATGGCCGCGGTGATCAACGCCGCGGTACTTATGGCCATTTGTTTCTATCTGGGCAAAGAGGCTTACATTCGATTCATCCATCCCGAACCAATTGCCGGCGGGCTGATGATGGTTGTGGCCGGTATCGGGTTGGTGGCCAACCTTATTTGTACCAGGCTGTTACATGAGGGCTCTAAAGAAAGCCTGAATATCAGATCGGCCTATCTCCATTTGCTGGGTGATGCGATTTCCAGCCTGGCCGTCATCATCGGGGGTGGAGCGATTTATTTCTTCCGGATCTATTGGATAGACCCTCTTTTAACCATCGTTATTTCCCTTTATGTTCTAAAGGGTAGTTTCGGGATTGTCAAGGAAGCCACCTGGGTGTTGATGATGGCTGCGCCCAAATTCATTTCATTAGAACACCTTCGCGAGGAAATCGAGGCTATCCCGGGTGTCAAGAATATCCATCACGCTCATCTGTGGATGCTTAACGAGCAGAGCATTCATTTTGAGACGCACGTGGATGTGGAAGACATGTTGATTAGTGAGAGTTGCCGATTGAGCGCCTTGATTGAGGAGAAACTAAGCTGCCACCGGATCAATCATGTGACGTTACAGTTTGAATGTGATGTTTGTACGACTAAGAACCTGGTTTAGCCTTTTTGAGCCGGTGGTGGACTCCTGGTGGTGGAGGGGAGGGCGAGGCTGACCGGCATTTTATTTTA
>JADFXY010000568.1:0-2490 GCA_015233355.1 Deltaproteobacteria bacterium
ACGTTGAATTCATGACGATGATCACGGAAGCCGACCCGCCGCCTAGGTGGGATTATCTCCTGTCTGGCGATAGAGACAGTCAACAACGTGTGATATCTACAATTATTATGAATAAATATGGCATTGTAGATATAAGCGATAATGCTGCCGGCCCCCGGAAAGCATCCGATCAGCCTTTGAGCAGCCAGGTCATACGGATCCAGGAGAAATTATTATGCTATTATATGAAACCTTCTGTCCGGACCAAGGATGATCTGGAAGCGGAATTCAAGAAACTCACCGATCTCATCGACCGAGACTTAAGACATTCCTGCTTGTTGGCGAAGGAGCAACAGGCCAAGCTAGTGGGATTCATTCAAGACTTTGACCGGCACCTGGTCGAGATGCTGACGGGAGCCAACCTTTTTGAGCTTTATTAGCCGGATCGGCGGAGGTGATCCCGGCCAGGTCTTGTTGCAGTGCAACAAATATAATAAAATTATTTTATTATAGATCTAGGCAGGACGGTTTCGCCCGACCATCCATCCCCCAGAGGCAGGTTGTCACGAACTTGAGTAGGGTTATCACCCACACTAAATACGGACCACCCCCCATTGACAGATCTCCCCTCCTTACCGTAACATCCGCAAACGATGTGTATAATTGTTCGCTTCACCATGGTCCCGTGACGCCGGAAGACCTAGCGGGTCATCGGCCAGTTTCGGTCAAGCAACGTAATCATCAAATTCAAAAGAGGAGAGAGACGATGTCATCCGGAAGCAAGAACAGAGGCTGGTCCGTGACCATGTCCGGGTTAGGTATCAACCTGGCTCTGGGTATTTTGTACACCTGGTCGATTTTCAAGGCTCAGATAATGGGTTTGATCACGAAGAAAGACGCGGCCTGGTCATCATGGACCATGGCTTCGGCCAATGATCCCTATGTCGTGTGCTGTCTGATTTTCGCTGTGGCCATGATCATCGCCGGCAAGATGCAAGACAAATTGGGACCCCGCCTTACCGCCAGCATCGGCGGGTTGTTGGTCGGCATCGGGTTTATCGTCATCTCCCAGAGCACCAGCTACGGCATCTGGGTGCTGGGCTTCGGCGTGTTGGCCGGAACAGGCATCGGGTTCGGATATGCCTCGGCCACGCCGCCGGCCGTGAAGTGGTTCCCCAAAGCCAAAACCGGCTTGATCGCCGGTCTGGTCGTGGCCGGATTCGGGCTGGCCTCTGTGTACATCGCCCCCCTATCTAATTACCTTGTGAAAACCTATGGATTACAAACATCCATGCTCATCTTCGGCATCGCCTTCACCATCGTGGTCTGCGGCCTGGCCACCTTTTTGGTCAATCCCCCGGCCGGGTACTCGCCTGAGCAAGTCAAACCGGCTGTGGCCGGTCAAGCGGCCAAACCCGTCGCGGCCGACGTAAATATGTCCCCATCGGAAATCTTGAAGACCGGCACCTTCTATCGTCTGTGGATCACCTTCTTCATCAGCACCGGCACCGGGCTGGTTATTATTGGATCTAGTGCCGGCATGGCCAAAGCCACCTTGGGCGAATGGTTCTTCTTGGCCCCGGCTGTCTTGGCCATTGGAAACGCCGGCGGCCGGATTTTAGCCGGTTTCGTCTCCGACAAGATCGGTCGGCAATTGACCTTGATCATCATGTTGTTCTTCCAGGCCATTCTCATGTTTCTCGCCATAGCCATCCTAAAGGATAAGATTGGCGGGGCGCCTGTTTTCTTGATCCTGACCCTGCTTATCGGGGCCAACTACGGTTCCAACCTGTCCATCTTCCCCTCGGCCACGAAGGACCAATGGGGCCTGAAGAACTTTGGGGCCAACTATGGCGCCGTCTTCTCCGCCTGGGGAATCGGCGGATTCGTTTACCCCCGCATCTCCCAGATGCTGGAAGCCTCAACCGGATCTTTTCGCGCCTCATTGATTATGTGCTCTGCGACTTTACTCGTGATGGGCGTCTTCAATGTTTTTTCTCTGAAGGCTCGACGAAAAGCAGCTTCTGCTCTGCAAACCGCCTAGTAGACCATAACATCTAAACATGATCATCGAGGGGTCGGCCGACAAGCCGGCCCCTTGTCTTTCCAACTCGCTTCAAATCCTTCTTGTTCCGGCCATAGCTTCCCCCGTCCCGGATGAATATCAAACTCCTGAATAACGCATTGAAAAGAAATGATTAGTTTGACTTCAGGGCAATGCTATAGCCTTGACACTCCCTAGTCCTCATGTTAACCAATATTATTACAAAATGATCAATGCCGGATGCTCCGGCAACGATGAATCAACGGATGGTCACTGAGGTCGTCATTGGTTTGGCGCTCAACAGCCGTGGTCGCTGCGGCTGATGCCCCGGTCGTCTTGGACCAGGTCCCCTGGTGACCATTCCCGGTCTGGATGAAAGGTGATGTCATATGCCTGAAGAATCTTTGTCTCTGGAGATTTGCCGGCGGATCCCGGAACATGCCCGCCGGATCATGGAATGGCGCAAC
>JADFXY010000569.1:0-2488 GCA_015233355.1 Deltaproteobacteria bacterium
TGTCTATGCCGGTGGCCTGGGACGCTTCCAGGTGGTTAGGAGTGATAATGGTGGTCTCGCGATAGCGTCTGAAGTGGCCCACTTTGGGATCAACGGAGATGATCGGGGCGGTATCTTTGGTGATGGCCCGTAGTCCGTCCATGAAGTCTCTGGTGATGACACCTTTGCCGTAGTCGGACACAATGATGCCCTTAATCTGAGGCAAGGTATTTTCGATACACCGCAGAAGTTCCTTAAGGGCTTTCCCGGTAACCGGTTAGTTCATATTGGCCCGTGAGTAGCAAAGGCGTAAAAGATGTAATAAAGAGATATAGCTGTTGGTCCGGTGCGTTAGTTGATTCGGTTCACATAACATAGATTATCGGAGGTTAAAAAACCCTGGGCCGGACTCAACGGGGCTTTCTTTTAGAGAATTTTGCAGCGGCTTCTTTAAATTCTTATAATGGTAATGCAGGTGAATATATAGGTCATTGTTCACGTTCCTAAGTATTTCCCAAACATCATCGGCTGAAATCTCCCGCCTTAGTGAGAAGGCTGTCCGCATCAAATTGGCGGGAAATGGCGTTGGAGCCGTTGACGCTGATCGCGCTCACGCGGAAGTCGTTGTCATGGGCGCTATCTCGGTAATCTGCATCTATATCGTCACCATTATGTTAAAGGGTGCGGCTGCGGAGCTGCGGGATAAGAAAGAACGGGAACGCGTTGCTGCGGCTTTTCAAAATTGAGCCGGTCGAGAGCAGCATTATTAACCATATATCCGCCAGGCGGGTGGAATTCAGATAGGTCAAAGTTTCATCCGTCCGGCGCCCAGTCCTCCTCTCCAACCTTTCTCTCCGCCCCTCCGTTTACAACTCGCGTGAAAAGATGAGATAAAAGGTATTTTCGGTTCCTATGCCTGGTCCGGGGAAAACGGCAAAAGTTACGATGTAACCATCTCATCAGTGGATATTGCTCCCAGACAGGCACGTAATCGTTTCCAAAAAAATTAAGCCCATCTTTCCTTGAAGCGCCCATCAGATCAATCCTGCCCTGTTCTCGGCACGCAATTTGCTTTTATCCATGTAAACAAGTCTAATACCTTTTGAAACGGGCAAAATTTGCCCACCGACAGACGCTTTTATCAGGGAGGGAAGCCATGGGTGCTTTTAGATCCATTTATACCGGCTATAATGGGATGATGGGGCAGGATACCGGCATTAACGTCATCTCCAACAATATCGCCAACCAGAATACCATAGGCTTCAAAAGCAATCAGGCTTCCTTCCAGGAAATCCTGCTTCAGGCCGGCCAGACGGTGCCGGGACTGGATAATGTGGGTGCCGGCGGCGCGATCAGTTCCATTAATTCCAATTTTACGGAAGGTACGATTACATCCTCAACCGTTTCGACCAATATGGCCCTGAATGGGTCCGGATTTTTTAATGTCGGCGGATTCCTCACCCGGGCTGGTGATTTTAGGATGGATAGCAACGGCTACTTAGTCAATGCAGCCAATCTCAATGTCAAGGGGTGGAATTACGTGGATTCCGTTAAGGGACCGGGTGGTGATATCACCAACATTAGAATCTGGCCGCTGACCAGTCCACCCCAGGCCACGACCAAAACTGATCTAGGCATCAATCTTGACTCCCGGACCAGTTCAGAGGCGTCACCGGCCACTGTGGCCTCCAACTCCCCGGTGACGAGCGATTTCATGTTCATCAGCGGCAAGAATGACGTCGTCTCGTGGTCAGGTGACGGCGGAAAGACCGTGACCAACATTTCCCTTATCACGGACGGCGGCCTGACAGCCGGGAAGACATACAGCGGTGCGGACGTGGCTAAGGCGATTAATCAGGCATTGACTAAAACTTCCCCCAGCAAGACCAATACGTATACTGCCGCCTATGATTCCACCTCAGGACACTTCTCCGTCACCAACGGCGGCAGCAATAGCACAGCCCAGTTCTACTGGGGGTCATCCCAATCGACCGCGGCCACGACTCTGGGTTTTGCCGCGACACCAACGGTTAACCTGGCTCCTAGTCAAAAGACCGAGAGTAGCTCTAATGTCGCCTTTAATGTCGTCACTGACGCGGCTGGGACGACGGGCAATAATACCTTCCAAATAACCGTTGACCATAACCCGGTTACCGGAAAGCCGGTGGATGTCACTTTAAATCAGGGGACCTATTCCGCGGCCCAGATGGCCACGGAAATGCAAAATCAAATCAATAAGGCGCTGACTACGGCAGGCGAAACCTCCCAGGTCAATGTGGCCTATGATGATACTAACCAGGTTTTTAAAATAATGAGCCAGAAAACCGGGTCCACATCCTTCGTTCAGGTTGGACCGGGACAAACGGATTTCTTAGCCGGTATAAATGTTACTGATTATACCGAAAAAACTGGGTCGAGTTCCAACTCCACCGCGGGCCAGGTTTCTTCTTCTACCGATGTGACTGAGTCCTTCACTGTTCAGTCATCGAACAACGGCGTGGTCTTTAAT